>NZ_JBQENT010000001.1:0-247603 GCF_052044855.1 Metabacillus sp. 22489 | reverse complement strand
GTAAAGAAAAAGAAAAGAAAGTAAGTAAGTTGAAGGCCTTTTAGGTCTGGCCAGTAGAAGTAGTACACGTGGGGAACCGTTCAGAAGCCCTTTAGGGTTTGGTCAGTAACAAAGGCTTTCAGCCGCAGAGAAAACCACCCGTTATCACGGGTGGTTTTTATTAAATATAATGATTAAAGCCTTTAAAACACTCTAAAATACGGGATATTTTAAACTCTCAAGCTGCTTTGGGATGTTTTTTACAAGATTTTATGCTTGTATTTTTTTATTTAATTAAGTAAACTAAAATCAATTTCATATTCATTCGGGTGCTGGTGGATACCGGCTGAGATTGTAACTATTCCGTTACTGACCGTGATAACCTGTTGGATAATGCCAGCGTAGGGAATGTGTTTAGTTAACTATGAGCACTTTGCGTACCAGCAGGGTGCTCTTTTTGTATACATAAGCTTTTTTTCTGTGCTGGTAAAAGTAATTTAGTAGTTTCTTAGGACTCGATTGTCAAATTGATGCAAGCCTTGTACTTACGAAAACGTTAAGGAAAAGATGATTACGCTAATTTAAAAATAAGGAGATTTACTTCCCGATTAATATTGCAAGAAAAGTTTTGAAAGTCTCAAATTGGCGTCAGTAGATGATGACACAAGGATAGCAGCTAGTAAGTAAGTCAAGCTTTGAAACGTAGAATTTTAAGGAGGACATGATGGATACGTTACAGATTATCAATACGTTGGAAAAAGTAAAACAACAAAACCCACTTGTACACAATATTACGAATGTTGTTGTAACAAATTTCACAGCAAATGGTCTTTTAGCATTAGGAGCATCACCGGTGATGGCATATGCAAAAGAAGAGGTTGCAGATATGGCTAAGATTTCGGGTGCACTTGTATTAAATATTGGGACACTTACTTCTGATGAAATTGATGCAATGATCATTGCTGGAAAATCAGCAAATGAGCATGGTGTACCTGTCATTTTTGATCCTGTTGGGGCAGGAGCGACTCCATACCGTACGGAAACCTCTAGGAAAATAATCGATGAGCTATCAATTTCAATTTTAAGAGGTAACTCGGCCGAGATCGCCAATGTCATTGGTGAGGCACAGACAATTAAAGGCGTTGATGCAGGGAAAGAAGCAGGTAATACTGTTGAGCTTGCGCAAAAGGCAGCCAAAATGCTTAAGACGACTGTCATCATTACTGGAAAAGATGATGTCATTACAGATGGTGAAACAACTTATGTCGTGCATAACGGCCATCCAATTTTGACAAAAGTAACCGGATCAGGTTGTTTACTAAGCTCAATTATTGGGGCATTTACTGCTGTAGAAAAGAACGTTTTGCTAGCATCTATTTCAGCACTTTCAATCTATGGGATAGCAGCAGAAATAGCAGCAAGCAATAAAGCAAGTGAAGGACCAGGTAGCTTTCAAATCGAGCTTTTAAATCGTTTAGCAAATATTTCAGCGGAAGAAATTCAAGGTCATATTAAAATCGAAAAACTGTAAAAGGCATGTAAGGAGTGGAGATACAATGATAGGCAGAGCATTAACAATAGCAGGTTCAGACAGCGGTGGTGGTGCGGGCATTCAAGCTGATATTAAAACCTTCCAGGAACTAGGCGTTTTCGGTATGTCTGCTATTACAGCTATTACAGCGCAGAACACACTTGGGGTTCATGGCGTGTACCCGCTGTCAACTGAGGCAATTGTCGAACAAATCGAAGCAATTGGTACGGATTTAGGGGTGGATGCGATAAAAACCGGTATGCTGTTTAGCGCAGATATCATTCAGGCTGTTTCTGAGTGCATCATTAAATTCAAATGGGAAAATATTATTGTTGATCCTGTAATGATTGCAAAGGGTGGAGCGTCATTACTACAAGATGAAGCGGTTCAAGCACTGAAAGAATATTTATTACCTCTAGCTATGGTTGTGACACCAAATATCTCTGAAGCAGAAGTGTTAACGGATATGAGTATTCATTCGATTGATGATCGGGTAGAAGCAGCTAAAAGATTGCATCAGCTTGGAGCAAAGCATGTCGTCTTGAAAGGTGGACATGGTAATGAGGAAGAATTAGTTGATATCTTATATGATGGAGTAAATGTTAGCTTTTTTAAAGGACAACGAAAAAGCACGAAAAATACCCATGGGACAGGCTGCACATTTGCCGCAGCAATAACAGCAGAAATGGCAAAAGGACAATCAGTTAAACATGCTGTTCAAACAGCAAAAAGCTTTATCCAGGCAGCAATTGAAGATGATTTGAAATTAGGTAATGGACACGGGCCGACAAATCATTGGGCATATCAAAGAAGACAAAGAGGGGGCAATTGAATTGCCAAGAATTTCAAAAGAACAAATGCAAAGCTTACTAAAACTATATTTCATTATGGGGAGCAATAATTGCCGTATTGAACCTGAACTTGTCCTTCAACAAGCGATTGAAGGTGGAATATCTATTTTTCAGTTTAGGGAAAAGGGAACAGATTCAATGGCGGGAGAAGAAAAATATCAATTTGCAAAGCAATTACAATCCATTTGTATTAGTCAGAAGATCCCATTTATCGTTAATGATGATATTGAATTAGCTTTAGCCCTTGATGCTGACGGAGTTCATATTGGACAAGACGATGGTTCTGTAAAGGAAGTTAGAAAAAGAATTGGTGATAAGATTCTCGGTGTTTCAACTCACAATCTAGAGGAGGTTCATTCTGCGATTGCGGATGGAGCGGATTACTTAGGAATCGGACCAATTTACACGACAACGACTAAGGAAGATGCTAAGAAAGCTCAAGGAACAACTCTCATTAAAGAAATACGACGTATAGGCATCGAGATTCCAATTGTCGGGATTGGCGGAATAACTTCAGAAAATGCAGCTCCAATAATAAAAAATGGCGGAAATGGTGTAGCTGTTATCTCAGAAATAAGCTTAGCGGATCATCCATTGGAAAATACTCGAAGATTATTAAATACAATAAATGATTCTTTCATTTAGAATAACTTTTTATAAGAGGGTTGGACATAACGAAAATATTTCTAATGAAAACCGAACATTGCTTATTGCAAAAAACTATAAAGAAAAGACTCTTTACGAAGAGGTCGGTTTTTTGTGCAAACTTTATTAAGGTTGATTGGAGCGTAAGTGCGAGACTCCTGCGGGATGCGTGGGAGAGGTGAGACCCCGCAGGTTTACACCGAGGAGGCTCACCACCCACCCCGCGGAAAGCGAGTACTGTAGCGGAAATCAACCAGAACAACCACTTGTAAAAAAACAATGTATACAAATATTACCACTTACAAAAAAGACACGAAGTTTAAAGCAGAATTCCAAATTATAGTTCGGATTTTCCTTATGTTAAAAATCTTTTGTCCCAACCTCTTTTTCTATAAAATCGATACCTTTTAAAACTTAAGCTTTTTTATCCCCTGTGCGAAATTTCTTCCCTACTGACCAACGATTCTCTATATTCAATTCTTTAATTATGTCATTTTAAATCGATAAAGAAATATGATCTATATGAGCAATAGCCCAAAAGCACACATGCATTCCTTAAACTAGGATTTAGTGGAGTTATATGCAAAATGATATACCTTCATTTGGAAACGAGTTATAATAAGTATCAACTTACATTGCAAATGAAAAAGCTTTTTTACTAAACAAAAGGTGATGGGGAGAAATGAATAAATCAGAGGGATTGGATACGAAAACATTGTTGTTTTTCTTTATTCCATTAGGATGCTCGGCAAGTCTTGTTACATTATCTCATATTATTATTAACAGTACTCTAGTTCGGGCGGACAATTCCGAATTTATTATCGCTTGCTATGCGATTGCGATGAGCTTGTTTGGAATTACAGAACGACTTGGGGTGTTGCTTCGTCAAACATGTTCTTCCTTAGTAAGGGATACATATTCATTTAAGCTAATGTCGAGGTTTACGTTTTACATTATCGTTAGTTTAACACTTGTTGCATGCGCTGTTGCGTTTACACCTGTTGGAGATTTCATTTTTGCAACCGTTTACGGGGCGAATGACAGAATGGTTGAGTATATTAAAAATATTTATCAGGTGCTCATTTTTGTGACGATTTTTTCTGCGCTCCGCTGCTTGAACCAGGGGATCATCATTTATAATCGGCAAACGAAGTGGTTAACGATAGGCATGGGGATTAGGCTTGCAGCGATGTATTTATTATCGTTATTATTTATTTATACAGGACATGTTACAGGGAAAACAGGAGCGATTATTTTTCTCGTTGGGATGATAATTGAGTGTCTTGTTAGCTATATTGAAGGTCGTTCCTTAGTTCGGAAGATGCCTGAAACACATGAGGAGCAAATCCCATCGAAACGAACAATCTTTAAATTTTATAGTCCACTTATGCTCTCATCCGTTATTATCGTCATGATTGGTCCAGCAATCAATGTGTTTTTAGGAAAAACGGCTGATATCGAGCTAGCTATTGCAAGCTATGCGCTTGCTTTAAGTGTCGCACAACTGTTTTTAAGCTTTTTCTCCTACATGCACCAAATTGTGATTAATTTTTATGATGACCATGAATCAGAGGTTAAAAAATTTTCATTTATAATCGGATTTATACCCTTCATTCTTCTTACATTATTTTGCTTTACACCATTCGGCTCGTTCTTCCTAGAGCATGTCATGGGAGTTGGCGGAAGATTATTAGATGCTAGTTTACAAGTATTAAAGCTATTCATTCTAATGGCTCTAATTTTCCCATTTGTCGATTACTTTAATGGGTTACTTATGATTCATAAGCAAACAAAGGTAACAATTTTTTCACAGTCTGCAAATCTAATCATGACCTTGATCGTATTAGTTATTGCGGTTAAATTTGCGTCACATTGGAATGGGATGATCGGTGCCTTAGCTCAATCAATGGGAATATTAGCTGAGCTAATCGTTGTTAGCAGTATCGTTCATGTTAAAGAGCGTGGGAAAATGCCGTTCCTTCGTATCAAGGGGTTAGGACGTGTGGGTGGCAATCGGTAAAGATTTTGTATGAGAATAGATGCTTTGCTTCTTCTTGGGAGCAGGGCATTTTTTGTATGATTGAAGAAAAGGGACATTGTACTAGTTGCTATGGAATGTCATTTTTATGTAATTAAATTCAAAGTTTTTCCAATTGATGTCGTTTCAGAATGATTCAATGGTATAATAAATTAAATTAGAAGAGTATGTTTTAAATGAGGGGAAATACGACCATGACTCAGTACACAGCTGCAAATCGCCAGTTTTTTCAACTATTTGAACATTTAACAGACCCAGTCATTGTAATCAACACGAGAGGGATCATCGTTTACATAAATGAAAATGCTAAAAATCTATTTTCTTTGAAAAATGAACATGCCGATGGTCGCCATGTTGATACAATACTTTTAGATTATACGTATCCCATTGATGAAGGGACGAATAAGCAAAAATGCATTGGGATCAGTGAGCAATCCCAGCTTATCAAAGTCAAAGTAACAACACAACAACTAACGATTGAAGATGTGCAATATAAGATAATGATTATAGAGGATTTACAACGTAATAAAACTGAAGAACTGAAGAATTTAAGCAAGGAATTAGCAAATATCAAACTAGCATTAGATAAATCAACAATGATTGCCATTACGGATCCGAAGGGGAACTTCAAGCTTGTAAATCAAAAGTTTTGTGACTTGTCGAAATACAATGCGGAAGAATTAATTGGCGAAAACTTTTGCATTTTAAACTCTAGTTATCATCCCAAACAATTTTTCAGAGACTTATGGAAAACGGTTCGTCAAGGTGAAACTTGGTTGGGCGAAATTCTAATTAAAGGAAAGGATGGAAGCTTGTACTGGGTAGAAACAACGATTGTTCCTTTTTTAGATGAAGGTGGAAGACCTTACCAGTATTTCAGCTTATCAACAGATATTACGAAAAGAGTAACTGTGGAAAATCAACTGCAGGAAGTAATGAAGGTTGATTTTATTGAAACAATGAAAAACCTCCAAAATGGAATATTTAAGATGAAAATGGACGGTAAAGGGAGATTCATTTATACAATGGCTGCAGGTAAGCTCTTAGATGCGATTGGAGCGGATGAAGCAACACTTTTACATCATACGCCACATGATGTTTTTCCGAAAGAAATTGCAGACTTAAAGTATCGCCATTATAAAGAAGCTTTTACAGGAAACAGAGTAAATTATGAGGTTGAATTAGAAGGTAGGCTTGTATTTGTCGATATTACCCCTATAGTGCAAGGGAATTCTGTCATTGAAATCGTTGGCACAGTTCATGATATATCTGAATTACGATCAACCCAAAGAGAGCTCAAGGTAAACCAGTTTCAATATCAATCACTTTTTCAATTTAGTCAAGATTATGTTATATCAGTTACGCCAAGTGGGGAAATCATTGATATGAATCCAAATATGTTGGAATTATATAAAAATGCATATGGCACGATCCCACGTCTCAAATTAGAACAACTAGTTGCGGATGAGGATAAAGAAATAACTGTTCATTATTTTCAAAAAGCAATTGAAGGGAACCCACAAAATTTTGATTTAAATGTTCAAACTCAGAAGGGGAAATTTGTTTTTAATGTCACGTTTCTCCCAATTATTGTGGATAAACAAATTAAAGGGGTATATTCAATTGGAAAAGATATTACAGAGCAACGGCGGGTTCAAGAAACAAACGAATATCTTGCACATCATGATGAACTAACTAAGCTCCCTAACAGAAGGTGGATTGTTAAAAAGCTTAATGATTCCTTACAACTAGCTGAAAAGTCGAACATTCAGCTCGCTGTTTTATTTATTGATTTAGATCGGTTTAAGTCGATTAATGATACGTTAGGACATTTAATTGGCGATCAGCTGCTTGAAGAAATATCATCCCGTTTACTAGACACAATCGATCGTGACAAGCAGCATCTAGCACGATTGGGTGGGGATGAATTTATGATTCTTTGCCCTGAAATTGATCATCAAGAGGAGGTTATCGTTTTAGCAAAAAATCTATTAGAAAAGCTGAGCACACCGCTTCATATTGACGAATTTGAACTGATGGTTTCGACAAGCATTGGGATTAGTTTTTATCCAACATCGGGAACCACTGCTGTAGAGTTAATGAAAAAGGCGGATATTGCTCTTTATCAAGCGAAGGAACATGGGAGAAATATGTATCAGGTTTACACAACTTCTATGGATGATAAACAATTCCAACGGTTCTTTATGGAACGAGATTTAAGAAAAGCAATAATGAATGATGAATTTATTGCACATTTCCAGCCTCGTGTCGATGCAATAACAGGGAAAACGATTGGTGCGGAAGCATTGATACGTTGGATGCACCCAACGTACGGGATGGTTTCACCTCGTGAATTTATCCCGCTTGCAGAAGAAACAGGTCTTATTATTTCATTAGGTAAATGGATGAAGCGTCAAGTTTGTGAGCAACTAGTTACGTGGAGAGCTGCAAATATTCCACTAATCCCAATAAGTGTTAATATTAGCTCACAACGATTTTTGCAAAGTGGATTTGCTCAGGATTTACGAGAATTGTTATCAGAATACAAGTTGGATGGGCATTGGATCGAGCTTGAAATAACTGAAAACTCTTTAATGAAAAATGAGGAGTATATTTATCAAACTCTTCTTGAATTAAAGGAAATGGGTGTGAAAATATATATAGATGATTTTGGGACAGGCTATTCCTCATTTCATTATTTAAAAGCATTTGAACTAGACGGAATAAAAATTGACATGTCCTTCATTCAACATATCTCTTGTCAATCTGAGAATGCTGCAATTACAGCAGCGATGATTAAAATGGCCCAGCAGTTAAATATGGATGTCATTGCCGAAGGAGTCGAAACAAAGGAAGAGCTTGCCTTTCTACTAGAGCAAAATTGTCATCATATTCAAGGTTTTTATTACGGCAGACCTTGTGCAGCTATGGAATTCGAAAAAATGTATCTATGATTTCGAGAAGAATCGTGAAAAAAATGCCCACGGTTCTTTTTTATTTATGGGGACTCTCGAGCTTGTTATGTTTTGCTGTAAATCTTTAAAAATAATTTTTTTTTTTATTTCGACGCTACTCTCCTACACCACTTCCCCTATATATAGGGTGAAAGCATCATTTTAATAGAGAAGCTTGATAAGCTATTCTGGGAGTTAAGGAGAGTACAAGATGGAGAAATTTAATTTCGAGCTATTACAATCCTATCAATCATTTCACACAATTGAAGAAATGGATCAAGCTGTCCGCGGTTTTTTGTATAAGCATAAGGAGGATTTGTCAGAAGGGACGATATCCGTTCTTACACAAATTTGGCGACATTCGGTTAAGGTAATCGGTGTTTCCTTTGCCCGAAATGATTATTTAGCAGAACAAGCAAACGTTAGTCGCCGCACTGTCATTCGCGCCTTGAACGTCTTAATGGAGAAAGGGATTATTAAAAAAATTCCAACAGCAAGAAAGACAGGTAAACAAGGGGTTAACATCCTAATCATCCAGCCATTTGTGTCAATCTAAGCATTAAAAAATACGATGTCACACCATGATGACACACCAGAAGTCACAGCTAATAAAACAGAGAATAAGCAAAGCTCACTCTGTGAGAAAAGAACGATAAAACCTTATAACGTAAAGGAACTGGAAGAGCCGACAGCTGAACAGCTTGATGTAAGCTTTTTACCAGAATCTATTCCTCATGAATTTGTAATTGCTGCAAAACCGTTTTTTAATGCGCTCGGAATTTATGAGCTATGGAAAAGAGTGCTACTCGTATATCGTAAAATGAAACTAAAGAAAGACCTAGAAGCTGTTATTGAACGCGTCATCTATGCCTTTAAGCAAACGGTATTTGCCAAAAAATGCGGAAAGATTAACTCGACTTTTGAAGGGTATTTTTACACAATTCTTTATTCAGAGCTAATCGTAGAGAAGCGGAAAGAGATGAAGGGTGCTTTTTACGATTTCTTACGTGATTGTAAATAGCTACTCGATAATTAATATTTACTGTGAAGCTTTGAGATTGATTAAATCTGTTGTTTAAAATAAAACATAGTACAATAGGTATTGCATTCAGTCAAATTCTATAAGAAATTCAGAGTTAACTATCTAGTGTAGAGCTATTATTTCAATTATAGTCATTCACGGTATATATTTTTAATTAGGACAGGAGTCGTTAAATAGTGAGATTAGTTAATACTTATCTCTCGGAACTTGAAATAAAGAAACAAGATATTGAAGTGATTCGTAATCTATTTAAGAAACATTATACAGAACAAATAGAAGTAAATCGCTATAAATATGAGGATCGTAAACATTATGAAACTGATATTGATATAATTGACGTAGAATTTCTCAAGGAAAATATATATAAAGAAATAGATAAGTTGATAAAAATTCATGAAAAAGTTATACAGTCAATTGGTCAAAGTGTAGAAATAATTGTTGCTAATGATGATACAGATACGGAAATCCAAGTATTTGAAAAAAATTGTAATGATGTATCAGGATTTGGATTGTTTATTACTTCGAGAAAAATCCAAGAACTTAAACCCTACTATACTTCTGATATTTGCAACGCATATTTGAATTTTGAAAATGTTAGTTTTGGTGTTATGTTCGAATAGTGGTAATGTGACGTACTAACGGTTGATATATTTGTCCAAGGAAGAAATAATCATGAAGTGTAGAGATAGGGTTGAAAGAATTGGATTAACTATTTGAGGATTCTTTTAATGAATTGCAAGCAGATATCGTTTCAATATGCTTAAAGTATGTATATGAAAGAGCTAATAAAATATTTATTTATTGTTCATATGAAGAAGGTCTTATATCCAATAACTTTTTTTATAATATTAATGATAGGATTGTAGAGAGACATATGATGATTAAACAAACTTACTGCAGAATACAAATATGAACTTGTACATACAAACGATTCTAATAAAACTGCAAGCTCTATTGCTAGAGATTGGTTTGAACAAATCAATAGTGGAGATAAATAACATAAAACGAGTTTGATTACTTTATAGATTGATTTAATCATTTGTCAATATTATTTAGAACCTTTTATAAATTGAGGTGTTGAAGGATGATACAACCAGAGGAATTTAATAAAAAATGGGATGTCTCCAAAGATGGTCCACTTATTAAGTTTAATGACGAAGACTTAATCAATTTAAATGTCTCCGATGAAGTGAAAAGATTTTTGGCAATAGGAGGCCTACCTGAGAGCTCTCCACCGTATTTAGAGTTTTCTTCCTCACAATCGATAGGAAGACCTATTTCAAATGTGTTAAACATGCAGGGAGTATTTAGAAAGTACTTGTTTTTAGGATCAACTAGTTACGGGGATCCGATCTGTATAATTGAGCAGGAAGAAAAGATAGTATTTCTTAACAGCAGTAATAATTATGAAGAAGTATTTATTAATTCTTCGTTAAATCAATTTGCAGAATGTTTATTACTATTTTCCAAAATGATTGACAAGGCAATAGAAGTGAATGGTGAGGATGCCTTGATTGATAATGATATACCTGAATCAGCAATTAATTGGTTAACAAAAGAATTCAATAGAATTGATCCTAAATGTTTAGAAAATGACAGTTTTTGGGTTGTTGAAATCGAGAATTTAACGAATTAACTTGTCGTTTGGTATTTTAAATAGGAAGTATGCAGAGAATGAGAGTTAATTGAAAAATGAAAGCTTTAAAAGATTAATAGGATAAATTATCATAAAAATTAGAACCTTGATTGGCTAAATGCATTTCAAGGTTTCGTTTTATGTATATAGCTATTATGACGAGTAAAGATGTACCCTGCATTCAAATACATGATGAAATGGGAAATCAAAAGACCATTTACATTCTACCTATCCTTTGGTTGGTAACCTACATTTCCTCCTAAATCAACAATTTCTACATCCTCCAGCTGACTTGGATCATCCGTTTGATGCAATCTCTCATAAGCATCATTTGTTACATAAAGTATTTGATTCTTTAGATGTTCATCTTTTTTCATCAAGGCACCTCCTTATTGTAATCGTTGTTATAATCTTGTCTTTGACCTTTTTACATATTTTTATACACCCATTTATAAGAATCCACATGTTTTACTCTCAAGCATATAGAGGGAAAAATATTCCTGATGATGGTAAAATAAATGTGGTTTGATAATGTCATTCCTAAAAATACATAAATAGGGAAGGTGCTCACAACATGCAATATCGTCGCTTAGGGAATACCGGTTTGAAGGTTAGTGAAATTAGTTTAGGTAGCTGGCTAACGTATGGTGGGTATGTCGAGGAGCAAAAAGCTATGTCATCGATTGATAAGGCATATGAGCTAGGGATTAATTTTTTCGACACTGCCAATGTGTATATGCGAGGGGAAGCAGAGAAGGTTGTTGGGAAGGCGCTTAGCAAATATGATCGCAGCTCCTATGTATTAGCTACAAAGGTATTTGGAAAAATGGGCGATGGTCCGAATGATGAAGGCCTTTCTCGGAAACATATAATGGAACAATGTCATGCAAGCTTAAAAAGACTTGGGACAGATTATATTGATATTTATTATTGTCACCGCTATCATAAAGAAACACCACTTGAGGAAACATTGCGAGCACTAGACGATCTTGTTAGACAAGGAAAGGTTCTTTACGTTGGTGTCAGTGAATGGACACCAGAACAAATTACAGAAGCAGTTCATCTTGCGGATAAAAAACTATTGGATCGCATTGTGGTCAACCAGCCAAACTATAGTATGCTCCAACGGTATATAGAAAAGGAAATGATTCCTGTCAGTGAAAAACACGGTATAGGTCAGGTCGTTTTCTCTCCATTAGCCCAAGGAGTTTTAACAGGTAAATATAAAAAAGGAGAGGCAGCTCCTGAGGGAAGCCGTGCTGCTCAAGAAAATTTAGGCGATCTTTACGGAGTATTAAATGATAAAAATCTAGATAAAGTTGAAAATCTTAAACAGATTGCTGAAAAGGAAAGCCTCACGCTTTCACAGCTGGCTATTGCTTGGATCCTAAGAAAGCCAAATGTTGCTAGTGCACTTGTTGGCGCTAGTCGACCTGAACAGCTTGAGGAAAATGTCAAAGCATCTGGGGTAAAACTAAGTGAAGATACATTGCAGCAAATTGAAGAAATTTTAGCTGATTAATCTTTCTAAAAGTTTCATAGATGAAAGCAGAAGATCAATTTACTCTCGATCTTCTGCTTTTTTATACGAATCTATGCAAAAAAAAATCCATGAACAGATATTTAGCGTATAATATAGATCGGAATCTTAACTAACAGGAGTATAGACAGATGGATAAAAAAAACAGCAAGTATCGTTGGATCGTTTTTGCTAGTGTATTATTGACCTATTTTATGATTGTCAGTCAACGAACTGCACCAGGATTAATTACAGACCAATTAATGAAAGATTTTCAAGTAACAGCATCAACAATTGGTTTGCTAACAAGTATTCAATTTTTTGCTTATGCAGGCTTACAAGTTCCAGTAGGAATTTTATCTGATCGGTTCGGTCCTAATGTGTTTCTAATTATTGGGACTTTTCTTACTGGTATCGGTACATTGCTTTATAGTATTGCCCCAAATGAGACGGTGCTTCTTTTAGCAAGATTAATTGTCGGAACAGGGGATGCAACAATTTGGGTTAACCTTGTGTTAATTTTAAGCCAATGGTTTAAAGGAAATGAGTTTGTCAAATTACTTGGTATGGCAGGTATGACAGGAAGTCTAGGATTTTTAATGGCGACCGTCCCATTTTCTATGTGGATTGCCTGGACAGGGTGGAGGCCACCATTTTTTACGACAGGAATTGTCCTTTGCTTATGTGGAATCCTTCTTTATTTTGTCCTAGTAAAAAATCCGCGTAAAATGGAAAAATTACATCAGCCAGCAAATTCACAGGCAGCAAAGCCAATTCAAAAACGAGAAAAAACAGGTGTTATTTTAAAAAGGGTTTTCTCTAATCGTCAAGCATGGGCAACCTTTTTATGTCACTATGGAACAGTAGGAACATACGTTGGATTTATCGGATCCTGGGCAGTTCCTTATGGAATGCATGTGTTTGATATGACACGCTCTGGAGCAAGTCAATTTGTTATGATCGGATTGTTCGGTGCTATGATTGGTGCACCTTTAACAAGCTGGATTTCAAGTCGTTTAGGAACAATTAAAAAGCCCTATATTTTTGTCCATATTATCGTTTTCTTAAGCTGGTCAGCATTTTTACTCTTTAACGGGAAGCCACCGTATTTTATGCTAATTGCTCTATACTTTTTAATTGGCTATGGAAATGGTGCGAGTGCCTTAACATTTGCCGTTGTCCGCAAATCGTTTGATGTGAAAGAGGTTGGTGTAGTCTCAGGCTTTGCAAATATGGGTGGATTTATTAGTGCTGTTTTATTACCTAGTGCATTTGGAAAAGTATTAGATCATTTTCACGGTGCAGAAGCGAGTGTAGGGTATTTTTATGGCTTTATTATTCCTGCCCTTTTTGCCTTGATGGGCTTAATCGGTGGTTTATTAATTAAAGAAAAATCTAGTGAAGTTACTCATAGCAAGGAGATAACAGCCTAGATATCTAATTTTAAAAATTGGTAATGGATTTTAAAGGTCCATTACTTTTTTTATGTAAAAGATATTCTTTTTCATATCAAGAACTTATACTGCAATCAAGAAATAGGTAAAGGAATTTTTTTCATGGTATGATAAAGAAAAAGATATCCATTTCATTTTTATCATGACTAAATAGAATAACAAATCATTTGTAGCGGACAATAAAAAGAGTTTGGCAAAAAAATTTTTTATGAGATATAAGGAGAACATAATGACTAAGGAAGATAACGTCGAAATTGGATGGAATTTTGATAATAGTTATACGAGTTTACCACATACATTTTTTAAATTACAACTACCTACTGAAGTACGCTCCCCAAAAATGGTCATTGTGAACAGCCGTTTAGCAGAAACACTTGGCTTAAAAGAGCAGGGGCTTCAATGTAAAGCAGGTGTAGAACAGCTTGCTGGAAATGAAATACCAGAAGGGGCATCTCCGCTTGCTCAGGCATATGCTGGACATCAATTTGGTCATTTTAATATGCTTGGGGATGGACGTGCCATATTACTTGGTGAGCATCTAACACCTAAAGGAGAGCGTGTCGATATTCAATTAAAAGGACCAGGAAGAACACCGTTTTCCCGTGGAGGAGATGGACGTGCAGCACTTGCACCAATGCTTCGTGAATATATTATGAGTGAAGCGATGCACGCACTTGGAATCCCGACGACGAGAAGTTTAGCAGTCATTGCAACAGGGGAAGAGGTTATTCGTGAAACGATTTTACCTGGAGCAATTCTTACTCGTGTCTCAGCTAGCCATATACGAGTCGGTACCTTTCAATATGGTGCACAGTGGGGGACAAAGGAAGAGCTTCGGCAATTGGCTGATTATACGATTGAACGTCATTATCCGGACATTATAAACGATCATGATCGCTATCTTTCATTCCTAAAGGAGGTAATCAAGCGTCAAGCAAAGCTAATTTCGCAATGGCAGCTAGTTGGTTTTATTCATGGTGTTATGAATACTGACAATATGACAATAAGTGGTGAAACAATTGATTATGGGCCATGTGCCTTTATGGACACATATGATCCAGCAACAGTCTTTAGCTCAATTGATACGCAAGGACGCTATGCTTATGGAAATCAGCCTTATATAGGAGGCTGGAATCTTGCAAGGTTTGCAGAAACATTATTGCCATTCCTTCATGATGATGAAGAAGAAGCGGTGAAAATGGCTCAAGCTGAAATTTCTCAGTTCACTGAACTGTTTTATCAGTATTGGAACCAAGGAATGAGAGAAAAGCTCGGTCTCTTTAACGAAGAAGCAGAGGATGAATCGCTCATTGAGGAGCTATTAAATCTTATGCAGAAATATAAAGCAGATTATACGAATACATTCCGCTCCTTAACGATAAATGAGCTTTCAAATACAGACTTGTTTAAAAGTGAAGAATTTAACAATTGGCAGGAAAAATGGCAGGCAAGACGTTTGCGACAGGAGCAAACAATTGAAGCATCTCATCAGCTAATGAAAAAATCAAATCCTTCGGTTATCCCAAGGAATCATCGGGTTGAGGAAGCGCTGAAGGCTGCTGAAGAAGAGAAGGATTTTACCGTCATGGAGAAGCTACTTGATGTGCTTTCTTCACCTTTTTCTTATTCAACCAGTCATGTGGAATATACAAAATTACCAGAGCCGACAACAATCCCATATCGCACCTATTGCGGAACATAATTGGAATGAAGGTTTTACGAAACACTTGACCATCAAAATGACGTTAATGTTAAAATTTTTGATGGTCATTCTTCTTTATCTTCTTTTTTCCACATATGAAACGGGCATTTAGAAAGTTCGCTATCATCATCATGTAAAAAATATTGCTTCCATTCGAAATTGTCGGCATTTCCATATTGATTTAAGCTATGATGGATCCCGGTTGAATCGTATTTTTCAAGTCTTTTACGTATATGCTTTCTAATTTTATGTGCATATGTCCCTGAATGTTCAAATGTTGTAAGCACCCATCTAGGAGTAATAGCTAACATATAGTCATCAAACTGCCTGCTTTTTCTACGGTAATGTGCTGGTGTTGCGCAGTATATAAAATATTGCTCACCATGAAAACAAAACTCCCATAGTGGTTCATGAGGGGTAACAGGAATATGCGTAGGCCAGGTTTTCTTGTCTAGCTTCGTTAAACCATTTAGGTGATTCCAAAATAATTGCTCATATTGCTCGACTGAGTACATTTCTTTTATTTCTTTCGGTGTTTGAAAAAATACAATCAATGATGTAAATTCCCCAAATTCCTTTGATGTCCTCGTGTATTCAGTTAGTAACGCTGCAAGCTCCTCAACTGAAGATTCGCTTCTTGGATCACCTAAAAATCCGTAACGAAAATGGTTCAATCTGTGTCCTTGTGTAGCTGGGATACATGGAAACAGCTCTTGTTTATTCATCATTTTCAAAGTGAATTTACTTAAAACAGATTTTTCCCAATTGCCTAAACCGTCCAACGAATCAGATGTGTATAAACGATTCAATTGAATCACCTCCTCAAGGCTCATACAGTATACGGCAGAGCACTTTACGAGGTGAATGTCCAGCATTTCAACTTTTGTAGATGGGGATTGTTAACATAGATCTAATAAGCATATTAATTAAAAAAGCACCCAAAAAAATTGGGGTGCTGTGATAGTATTGAAAATCTCATTTTATCCTTTATATAAAATGGTTTGGGCAACACCAATAAAATACTCCGATTCTACAATTATATGATTTAAAACTACTTTTGCCGTTTGATTTCGTTTAATAGGTTCACTTTCATTCATCAGCATCCGGCAAAAATTTGTAAATTCCTCGCTTTGTTTTAAGCAGAACGTGACAAGCTGAAGCACGTCCTGATAGAGTGCAGGAGAAACTTGTCCATTTGAACGATTCACAGTTTCAATGTATCGAATTACCCTGTGGTGTGCTTTAGCAAATTCGTCCTCCCATTTTTGTAAATCCTCCACATATTGTTGCTCAAGATTTTTAACTAGCTCGCGAATGACAACTGTGTGCTCTTCTTCCTGATGCTTCCAAAATTCAGCTTCATCTAATACACGTAATGGCATTTGAGTTCCATAATAAAATTGCATAAATATCCTCCTATTAATTGGAATATCCATTTCTCTATTTAAGTTTTATTCAACTAGTTTAAAAAAAGCACCAAATTAAGAAAAAAATCCTATTCATAGTTTTCTTAAGTACTACATACATTTAGGACAAGCATAGATAAAGAGGTGAAAAATATGGCATATCCAGGATCGAAGGGTTGGTTTGTTCAGCAGTTAAAGTCAAAGGGGATTAATCGGCACCCAATTGATAGAAGAAAAATAGAATTATATAAAACATCAGTTTTACGAGGATTGTATTATGATTTTATAGTGAAAAGAACGAAGTAAGGAGAGGGAAGGGCAGTGATTATATCAATTGCCCTTCTTTTAAGTAAGTATTTATTTCAAACATGTGCTTTACCGCGATCCAACTGAAACAATTGTTGATAGCGTTTGTTTGTTCTCATAAGCTCGTCATGAGTGCCTTGCATTGTCAATTCACCATGATCTAGGAAGATTATATGATCCATTTTTTCAATTTTGATCAAATGATGTGTAATCCAAATAATGGTTTTATCTTTAAGAACATCAAAGATCGTGTCCATTAGCTTGGATTCTGTTAAAGGATCTAGTCCAATTGTTGGCTCATCAAGAACAACAATCGGTGTATTTTTTAATAAAATTCTTGCAAGAGCAATTCTTTGTCTTTCCCCACCAGAAAAGCGTTGTCCGGTTTCCTCCATTTGTGTATCAAGACCGTTCGGAAGTGATTGAATATAATGAACTAATCCTACTTGTTTGACAATCTCCTCAATTTTTTCACGGGATGCATGCTCATTTCCTAAGCGAATATTATTTTCAACAGTTGTTGCAAAAAGATATGGCTTCTGATTTAATACACTAATGATGTCATAAATGCTATCTCCAAAATGTTCTGGTGCGAAACCAGCAATTGAAACTGTTCCAGATGTAGGAAGGAGGGAGCCTTGTAATAATTGAATAAGTGTAGACTTTCCCGCACCACTTTTTCCAAGTATCGCTAACCTTTGCCCTTGTTGAATTCTAAGTGAGATGTTATTTACAGCATTTTCCTGCTGATTTTGATAACGGTAGGTAAGCTGATTCAGTTCTATCGTTACATTTTTCAATGGAATTTTGCTTGAAATGTCTGAACGTTTCTGTCCGTTACTTGAAAAACGTTCAATTCGCTCTAGCCTTATTAATGCTTCCTTATAAGAAGGAATTCTTTCAACTGCATGGGAAACAGGAAGTAATCCCTCAGCTATCGGCAATGTTACAAGCGTAAAAGCAGCTATATAGCTTGGTGCAAATTCACCTGATTGAACCATAATGCTTGCCCAAATCGCCATAGAAATCATAATGATCCCTGATAATAACTGTAGATGTAATGTTCTTGTTTGATTCCAAAACGCTATCGAGCGATCAATTTGATTTTTTGCAGATTGAGCGTTTAAAAATTGTTGAATAAATTGCTCCTTTTTTCCACTTATCATCCAGTCCTTTATGCCGAAAAGCGTATCTGTTAACGACTCATAAAGCTTAACATGCCATGATTTTTGTTCTGTTTGCCTTGTTTTAAGCATGTATAAAGATAGAAGAGGATATACGAAAACAATGATTCCAAGGCATAATGCGATAAATATCGCAAATTTCCAATCAAAAAAGGCGAGTGTTACATTTGTTATAAAGAAAACAACGATTGCGCTAATTGTTGGAAAGACTGTTCGGATATAAACATCCTGTAGATGTTCAATGTCATCAGCAAGAGTACCTAATAAATCACCTGTTTTAAAACGATTATGAATGAACAATGCCTGTGGCTCAATCATTTCATATAGTTGAACACGCATTGTACTAAGAATCTTTAAAACAGCATTATGACTTGTTAATCGTTCAATATATTGGAAAACTGCTCGTGATATCCCGAAAGTACGAACACCTACAATAGGTACATATAAAAGTAAAATCGTTTCAGGTTTTAGTGATGCCTTTGAAATCAAATATCCTGATGTAAAGGTGAGCAGTGCACTTGTCAGCATTGTAAGTACTGCAAAGAAGATGGCGATCATAACCGACTTTAAATATTGTTTCATATAAGGATTAATAAACTTCTGATATAGCTTCATTTTGTATCTTCCCTCCAATGAAATGGAAGTAATGCCCTTTTTTCTCAAATAACTCTTCGTGTGTTCCGATTTCGACAAACTTACCATCGTTGATAACAAAAATAATATCCATGTTTTTTATCCAATGGAGACGATGGGTAGCAAAAAAGACGAGCTTGTTTTCCATTAATGGAAGAATCATTTGTTTGATTTCATGCTCTGTTTCAATATCTAAATGGGCAGTTGGCTCATCTAGTATGAGGATTGGCAGATCCGTTAATAAAGCTCGAGCCAATGAGATTCTTTGTTCTTCACCACCGCTTAAGCTCCGTCCTCCTTGACCGATTTTTTCTTCGAGGCCGTTTGGAAGGCGATTGATGAGCTCGTTTAAGCCGGTTATATTTACGACATTTTTTATTTCCTCGATTGTTGCCTTAGGTTTGTTCCAGCAAATATTTTCAGCAATCGACCCAGAGAAAATATACGGGTGCTGTGGAATATAAGAAAGCTGTCTTTGCCATTCTGTAACAGAAAAATGGGGGAGTGTGATTCCATTTATTTTAATGTCACTCTCGTTAGGAATCGTAAAGCCTGAAATTAGATCAATGAATGTCGATTTTCCTGCACCAGATGCCCCAATAATCCCGATTTTCTTAAACCCACTTACTTCAAACCGAATATTTTCAAGGAGATTGCGATTTTCATCGTTTGATCTTTTAGTTAATTGGTTGACTGTTAATGTAGATTCTTTATTCCATTTTGGAATGGCTACCGTTTCATTGCCCTCAGGTAGACTATCCTCATTAAGCAATTCATTGATTTGTTTTCCTGCTTCTTTTCCATCCATTGTTGCATGAAAGTCATTGCCAAATTCTCTTACAGGTGCAAAATATTCTGGTGCTAAAATAAGCATCGCGAGGGCAGTTTCTAGCCCTGTTGTCCCATTAATGAGCCGAACACCTAATTCAACTGCAAGGACTGCAACGGACAAACTTGAGAAAAAGGTAAGTGAAAATGTTGAAAGAAATGCTACTCGTAAAGTCCGATTTGTTGCAATTCGATATTTATTACTTACTGTAGCAATTGCTTTCGTATGTGATTTGCTCCTTCCTAAATAAGTTAGTGTGACAATCCCCCGTAACGAATCAACAAAATGTCGGGAAAGTAAACGGTATGTTTCCATTTGGTCATCAACCTTTTTTTTGGCTGCTATGCCTAGTAAAGCTAAAAACACAATCATGACAGGCATTGTAATTGTAAGGACAATGCCTGAGAGGGTATCTGATAAGAAAACGTATATTAAGATAATTGCTGGACTGAAAAGCATTGAAATGAAACGAGGAATAAATAGCTCAAGATATTTTCGGAAATTTGGAATACCTTCAAGAGCTAAAGTGATCATATTTCCTGTTCCATTCTTTGATATTTTATTAGGGCCTATTTCAAATAGCTTTGTTATCAGCTGCTTTTGTAGAGCAAATGCTGTTTTTTCGGCAAAGTGATAGCTTAGTCTTTCTTTAAGCCATTGCAATAAATGCCGAGAAGCAAAGAAACATATAAACATAAAGAAATAGGGAAGGACAGCTGTCCAAACTGTCCCTTGAAACATACTCGTAATAATTTTTGATAAGTAAATTGCTTGCAAAATGATTGTGAAGCATTGAACAATCGTAAGTACACTAATGATGCTAAATAGTTTTTTCATACCATTATAGGTGAATAATTGTTTATCCATTAGTATTCTAAATGCTCCTTATCTGTCACTCGTTTTCGGAATACATAGTAGCTCCAAATCGTATACGCTAAAACGATAGGTACCATCGTCAGTGCAACAACTGTCATAATTTTTAACGAATAGTCACCAGATGCGGCAGCATAAATCGTTATGTTGTTTGCCGAATCAAGCGAGCTTATTAACACATTCGGGAACAAAGTAACGAAAAATGACGCTGTTACTAGAATCATAATTAAGCCAGTCATCGTAAAGCTTAGCCGTTCTCGTTTTTGTTTTAGTAATGGCAAGAGGAGAAGGTAGAGCAATATAACGGCACCGAAGATTGGAATAATATATAAGCCCTTTTCAGAAAATGCAGGTGTATATAAAGCCGTTAGACCAACAAATAGAACGATAATGGCGCCACATGCATAATAGATTTTTTTTGCTTGCTCACGAGCACGCTCTCTTAATGAATCAGTTGTTTTTAACGATATGAACATTAATCCGTGTAAATAGGATAAAAGGACAAAAGCGATCCCACCAACAACTGTATAAAGGTTTACAATATCAGTGAAGCCTGCGTACATATTCATCTCATCATCAATAGGTAAGCCTTTAATTAAACTTGAAAATAATACGCCAACTAGAAACGGTGGGAGTATGCTTCCAAAAAATATTGACCAGTCCCATGTTTGTTTCCATTTGTTCATATGCGCTTTCCCTCTAAATTCAAAAGAAACTCCTCGAGCAATTAGGGCGAGAAGTAGAACGACAAATGGAATGTAATACCCGCTAAATAACGTTGCATACCAATGAGGAAATGCTGCAAACATTGCACCACCCGCTGTAATTAACCATACTTCATTCGCATCCCAAAAAGGGCCGATCGTATTGATGAGTACTCGTTTTTCCATTTCATTGCGGGCGAGGAATTTAGTACTCATTCCAACACCAAAATCAAAGCCTTCAAGAAAAATAAATCCGACAAATAACAGACCAATTAATAAAAACCAAATCTCACTTAACTGCATGGTCCAAGCCTCCTGTGCTAAAAGGGTCTGAAGCAGAAACATCTTCTTCTTTTTTTACATATGGTCCTTGTTTAATAACTTTTACAAAAAGATAGACCGTTGCTGCAAATAACAATGTAAAAACGATTAAAAAGGCAATTAGCGAAAATAGAATTTGTCCTGAAGAAACATTTGGACTTATCGCTTGTGATGTTTGAAATAAACCATTTACAATCCATGGCTGCCGTCCAATTTCAGACATAATCCAACCAGATGTATTTGCGATAAATGGAGCAGCAATCATGAACACCATAATTCTTAAATAAAATGGGTGGTTTTCTGGTTTTCCCCATTTACGATAAATTAATCCTAGGAACGTTAGCAATATCATTGCACAGCCGAAACCAACCATAATTCGGAAGCTCCAAAATGTTGTTTTGACCGGAGGAATATAATTACCATCACCAAATTTTTCTTCGTATTGAGCTTGGATTGTATTCATCCCTTGTACTTCACCTTTGAATTCACCGTATGATAAATAGCTAAGCAAATAGGGGATTTTTAAGCTCATCGTTGTTTCTTTATTTTCGGTATCGATATTTGCAATGACCGTCCATGGTGCTGGATCAGTTGTATCCTCGTATATTCCTTCGGCAGCAGCCATTTTCATCGGCTGTGCTTCAACGAGATAGCCTGCTTGAGAGTGACCTGAAAAGGCGATCCCTAAAGAGGAAATACTGCCGACAATTAAGGCGATTGTCATGGAAGATTTGAAAAAAGAAAGATCCTGCTTCTTTAATAATTTCCAAGCGCTAACACCAATGATAAAGAACGAACCTGTTGCAAGTGCTGCGAAAATAGTATGTGGAAAGGCAACAAGTACCTTTGGATTTGTAAGCACAGCAACTAAATCATTCATAAGTGCTCGACCATTTTCAAGCTCGTAGCCAACTGGATTTTGCATGAAAGAATTCGCAGTTAAAATCCAAAATGCTGAAATGATTGTTCCAAATGAAACTAGCCAAATACTCGCTAAATGTAATCCTTTTGGGATTCGATTTTTACCAAATACCCAAATCCCAATAAATGTTGATTCGATAAAGAATGCAAGCAATGCTTCAATAGCTAGTGGTACACCAAAAATATCTCCCATAAATCGAGAGTACTCTGACCAGTTCATTCCAAATTGAAATTCCTGGATAAGCCCAGTCACGACACCGACAGCGAAGTTAATTAAGAAAAACTTTCCCCAGAAATCGGTCATTTTTAAATACTTTTCTTTTTTCGTAACATAATACATTGTTTGCATGAGTGCAGTTAAAAAGGCAAGACCGATTGACAATGGGACAAAGAAAAAATGGAAGATTGTCGTTGATGCAAATTGTAGTCTTGCCAGCATAATCTCAGTCATTTGAATCCCTCCTATGTATTTTCACTTAAAATATAGCACCAAAACTACTAAAGGAGATTGTGAAATTGTGAACATACTTTGAAGCTATTGTTACAATAATTTGTCAAGACTTTTCGAGAATAAGGAAAAATGAACTATTTAATATAGATAAATTGTAATGATTGTTTGGGGGTGTTTGGTAAGGGGGAGCATTACTCGTTCATTTAGAGAGCTCTTTTCTAAACTAGCATTGTTTTTAAGCTAAACAATGCTAGATGTACAGGGATAATCTGTCGATCAATAAAATTTAATTTTTTCACGTTATTTTTTATATAATGACTATTGTATGTAGTGTTTATAGTGTAAACTAGAATTATGTCGAATTTAATTTAATAATTCCTTATGGAGGTTTTCACTTAATAATGTCTAGTCACTTTCAAGATTCAAATTTAAAAATATTTACATTAAACTCGAACCAAGCATTAGCAAAAAAAATTAGTGAAATTCTTGGGATTGAATTAGGAAAAAGCTCTGTTACACGCTTCAGTGATGGGGAAATTCAAATTAACATAGAAGAAAGTATTCGTGGTAGCGATGTCTTTATTATTCAATCGATTAGCAACCCTGTTAATGAGCATTTAATGGAGCTATTAATTATGATTGATGCTTTAAAACGTGCTTCAGCTAATACAATCAATTTGGTTATTCCTTACTATGGCTATGCAAGACAAGACCGAAAAGCAAGAGCCCGTGAACCGATTACTGCAAAGCTAGTAGCGAACCTTCTTGAAAAAGCTGGTGCTAATCGTGTAATTGCTCTAGATCTTCATGCACAACAAATTCAAGGATTCTTTAACATTCCAATTGACCATTTGTTAGGTGTACCTATATTAGGAGAATATTTCTTAAATAAAAAGTTTGATGATATTGTTATCGTTTCTCCAGACCACGGTGGTGTAACACGCGCCCGAAAATTAGCGGATCGTTTAAAGGCACCAATTGCGATCATTGATAAAAGACGCCCAAGACCAAATGTCGTAGAAGTGATGAATATCGTAGGAAATATCGAAGGAAAAACGGCAATTTTAATTGATGACATCATTGATACTGCAGGAACGATTACTTTAGCTGCAAACGCACTTGTCGAGAACGGTGCAAAAGAAGTATATGCTTGCTGTACACACCCAGTTCTTTCTGGACCAGCAATTGAACGTATCCAAAATTCACAAATTAAAGAGTTGGTTGTGACAGACTCTATTTTACTTCCAGAGGAAAAACGTATAGATAAAATTGTTGAGCTGTCCGTAGCTCCGTTAATTAGTGAAGCTATAAAGCGCATTCAAGAAAATTTATCAGTGGATGAGCTTGTTCAATAAAAGAATAAATTTTCGGCACTGAATTAATTAAATTTATTGAAATGAAGAAAGACGCGAGAATTGTTTGCGTCTTTTTTTGGTGTGCCAGGCATGGCAACTATCTAGGTGGTGAAAGTCCACTGTGGGGGTACACATCAACCAACCACTAAGGAAGCGCAAGGTACTTACTGTGAGGTAAGGGCTGGAGGAAGCGTGGAATAAAATCTTGGCTCGACGAACAGAAACCTGATACTAAGGCTCTACAAAGGGATAAGACTCCCAAACAAGTCAAAGTCCAAAAGGTGTGCGTAACTTTGTAGGGTAGATTAGGCGAGTAAAAGAGGAAAGATTGTTGTCTTACCCTGGGAGGTCTTGCGGATGTACATAGGTATAGTCGAAAAAGGTTTGCCGCCAGAAGTCAGCAGAAGCCATAGTAATGAAATTAATTCATGAAGGGCTGAACAATTTATAATGTTTCAACACCGCGAATGCGTAAGTGACTTACTCCGAATGTATTAATGGTGAAAGTATGAGCGTATCTCAAAGGCTAACCAAAAAGGAGCTATCACTTACTACGTGAGAGGGAAGGAGAAACGAGTGTGGAACTTTTAGAACAGATTCTAAGTAATCGAAATATGAACGAAGCCTATCTGCGTGTCTATAAAAATAAAGGTGCGAGTGGGGTCGATGGAGTAACAATTGAAGAATTAAAACAATATCTGAGAGAAAACAAGGATGAGCTACGAAAGCGCATCAGAACAAGAAAATATCAACCACAAGCTGCCTTAAGAGTGGAAATCCCAAAAGAAAATGGCAAGATGCGCAAATTGGGAATACCAACAGTAGTGGATAGAGTAGTTCAACAAGCCATTCATCAAGTTCTCAGTCCAATATTTGAAAGGCAATTCAGTGAATACAGTTACGGCTTTAGACCAAAAAGAAGCTGTGAGATGGCTATTATTAAAAGCTTAGAATTTCTGAATGATGGACATGATTGGGTAGTAGACATTGACCTTGAAAGGTTCTTCGATACAGTTCATCACGATAAACTCATGCGAATTATATCCAACACGATAGATGATGGGGATGTCATCTCACTAATCAGAAAATACCTAGTCAGTGGAGTCATGGTGAAAGGGAAATATGAAGAAACCCCTGTCGGGACTCCGCAAGGAGGAAACCTTAGCCCATTATTGAGCAATATAATGTTAAATGAACTCGATAAGAATCTACAGAAAAGAGGACTACGGTTCGTGAGATACGCAGATGACGCTCTCATCTTTGTAAAGAGTGAAAAAGCAGCAAACAGAGTGATGGAATCAATCGTGAAATTTATAGAAGATAAATTAGGATTAATAGCCAATGTAGAAAAGAGTAAAATCTCTCGGCCAAAAGACTTGAAATTCTTGGGGGTTGGATACTACTACGATCCAAAAAATGAGAAATATCAAGTAAAACCTCATGCCACATCCTTACAAAAGTTTCGAAGGAAACTTCGAAAATTAACAAAGCGAAATTGGAGTGTACCACTAGACTTCAGGATTTTAAAACTAAAACAAGTCATACTCGGGTGGGTAAATTACTTTAGAATCTCAAATATGAAAAGTGCGATGAATGAGATAGATAAGAAGCTTCGCTCCAGAATTAGAGTTATCATCTGGAAGCAATGGAAGGTATCGAAGAAACAAATAAAATCGCTAGTTAAATTAGGGATTCCTGAGGAAGAGGCAAAAGGTCTAACTTTCTGTCGAAGAGGTTACCGGTACATTGGATTATCGAAAGTCGTTCAGAGAGCAATATCGAACAAAAGACTAAAGCAGAGGGGACTCCCCTCTGCTTTAGAACATTATCTAAAAGTACACACTGTAATATAAATTGAACCGCCGTATACGGAACCGTACGTACGGTGGTGTGAGAGGGGCGAAAATAATTAACTTATTTTCCCTCTACTCGATTCTTTATAAGACTTACTGAAAATATCTATGTAAGCTTCGTAGTATGATGCAAAGTAAAAAAATGGATAGGGTATAACGAATTTGGACAAATTAAAACAAAATCGAATTTACAATCACCAGTTTAATTTCTTTTGATGAACATATAAGGAGGGAATAAATGATGGATACTTCTCATAACACAAAATTAACTGGTCCTGAAATCACAGGCTTGTGGACACAATATCAATCAGATTCTTTAAATCTTCGTGTTAATACATATATGTATAATAATCTTGAAGCAGAAAGTGATGATATTAAGGAAATATTCAAGGATGCGATTGCGACTTCAGAGAAAAACTTAAGTCAAATTGAAAGCATTTTCAAAAAAAGAAGGGTATCCTGTTCCCCAAGGCTTTACTTCACATGATGTTTATTTAGAAGCCCCAAAGTTATATTCAGATGGTTTCTGTCTTAAATACCTCCATGAAATGACGATTCATGGGCTTTCAGCATATTCAGTTGCTATAACAATTGTAACTCGTAAAGATATGCGTCTTTTTTATGAGGATAAGATTCGTGATGGCATTAGTTTGTATAATAAAACAATTGAATTACTACTTTCAAAAGGAATTTATCATCGTCCTCCATATCTTCCAAATGCTACTGGAATCGATTTTGTAAAATCGAATAATTTCTTTTCAGGATTTTTTGGAGATAAGAGAACCTTAAACGGTAGTGAAATAACGAATGTGTTTTTTAATTTGAAAAAAAGTATAGTTACCAAGGCATTATTAATAGGCTTCTGCCAAGTTGCCAAATCTAAAGAAGTCCGCGAAATTTTGAAAAAGGGACTTGATATTAAGTCAAAACACATTAAGCTTTTTAGTGATATTTTAACAGATGACAACCTTCCAGCACCACAATCATGGGATTCAGATGTAACTGACTCTACAACACCACCATTTTCAGATAAATTAATGATGTATTTGACAGGGTTTTTATTTAATACAGCAATTTCTTACTATGGTGCAGGATTAGGAGCAACGATGCGATCGGATTTAATTGTCCATTATGAAAGATTTATCCTAGAGGATTTAAAGTATGCTAAAGATTGGAGTGACATCATGATTAAAAATCTATGGATGGAACAGCCACCGAAAGCAATTGATAGGAAGAGACTTGCTGAAGAATAACATTATAAAACATATAGTTCGCAAAATTCCAATAGTAATGCTGAAATTTTGCTTTCGTTAGACAAAAAAACAACAGAAAATCAGAAAATCTCTAAAGACGTAGTGAATACCATTTCACTAACGTAAGGGTAGAGCAGTCACCTTTATCAACTAATCGAAGAGATTAAAGCAAAGGAATAAATGAATGTGACAAATCCAACAGAAAAATTGTTATGGTCAATAGCGTTTCCAGGTTTCGGTCAATTTTTAAACGGCAGGTTTATAAAAGGGATTACTCTCACAATATTGGAACTTATCGTTAATGTTCAATCCCACTTTAACGAAATCATTATCTCTAGTTTTAACGGGGAAATTGAACAGGCAATTTCACATGCAAATTATCAATGGTTGATGTTTTACCCATGCCTGTATTTTTTCTCTATGTGGGATGCTTGGAAAGATGCTGGAGGTGGAAAAGAAAGGTATTCCTTTCTTCCATTTGTATTCGCTGCTTATTTCGTGACCGTTGGAACCATGTATTCGTCAACTTTTAAAGTATTCGGGATAACTTTCGGTCCTGTTTGGTTACCGATTCTTTCGGTAATACCTGGGATAGCTGTAGGGTATTTATTGATGAAATTATTAAAAGTTTTTGTAAGGAGTAAAGAGGGAACAATATAATATTCTTTTACTTTACATTGTAAACATCTCATTTGTTAAATAAGGGAAATGAGAGCAAACAAAGTATGGCAAATGAAAGAGAAAAAGAGGTGTTATATGACAAATCAACTCATTTTATGGGGTGTTTTAATTCTTCCGTGGGTAACGTTATTTTTCATGAAAAAGGATGATGTTAAACGTTATATGCCTGTCGGTTTGTTTGCTGTTTTTACGAGTGCATTGATTCTTGAAATAGGGATGACATTAAAATGGTGGGTATATTATGAAACGGCATATCCATTGAGAAATATTTCTTATCTTTATGGAACAATTCCAGTGTTTACAATGTGGATATTCAAGTTTACATATGGAAGGTTTTGGTTGTTCCTGTTTTCTGATTTACTTTTGAATATCTTCTATACGTATGTGTTTGAATATTATTTCTTAGGCAGTAGAAAAATAATTGAATTTTTAAATATGAGTCCGCTTTTAGATGTTATTGCAACAACGATACTAGGAGTGATCATATATGGATATCAAAGATGGCAGGAAGGTATTTTCATAAGTACAAATAAAAAATACGAATAAAATTCATTCCGTACAATTACTGACAACACAAATTAAGCAAAATAGTTGGTTAGCCAAATTGATATAATGGCTAACTATACTTTTTATTTCAATCTAATCCTCAAAGTTATTTCGATCGGATATAGATTGGAAATATTAAATTAAAGAATATTCGCAAAAATGTATTAAAGGGAAATTTATGATATTGTAAATTAATAACAATGAAGTGGGGATATTAATGGAAATTAGGAATATTACGGTGGAGGATTATGATAAAGTAATCAATGTTTTAAACGAGTGGTGGGGTGGAAGACAAATGACCCATTTGTTGCCTCGACTATTTTTTGAGCATTTTCAACCTACAAGTTTCATAGTTGAAGAGAATGGCCATTTATCTGCCTTTATTATCGGATTTGTTTCACAATCTGATCCAAATCAAGCTTATATCCATTTCGTTGGTGTTCATCCTAAATTAAGGAAAAATGGTGTAGCTAGAAAACTTTATGAATTGTTTTTTGAACAGGTACGCCTTTTAGGGTGTAATAAAGTACACTGCATTACATCACCAATTAACGAAGGATCAATTGCATACCATAAATCAATGGGTTTTTCTGTATCTTTAGCGCCTAATTACGAAGGAGTTGGTCAAGACAGAATATTATTCTCAAAAGATATATAGAATGATGAAAACGCGTTTTTAAAGGTGAAAATCGATAAGCAACAAAATTTTGGGGGGAAATCAAATTGAAAGAATGCTGTTTTAAAATACATTTATCGTTAGAAGAAGCAATAAACCGTTATAGTGAATGGATAGATGAAGAACTTGAATTTGTATTAAATGAATATGGGGAGTATGTCGATAAATCTATTCACGTTTCTTCAAGTGATGATAGATGGACAAACTTTGTGGACCTCGAGGGAGAAGCTTTTTTTGGGTTAACTAGTGAAGCATGGCTGAATCTATCAAAGAATCAATCATGTACATATGCATACTACGATGATGATTTAAATGCAGAGCTTATCGTATTCGAAAATGGTAGATTAATACGAGAATTTTCACTCTATGAAGATGAGCCAGATGCAAATGTGAATGTTGCAAAAATTGATTTTGAAAAAATATCTCCAATAAAAGATTGGAACGATGTAGCAACTTTTCTTGAAATAGAATTAAAAAACAGTAAATAGAACGTTACACTATTTTATAGAGCTAGGTAAGAAAACTTTATAGGCAATTTCACGCAGAGAATATTCTTTTTAATCGAGTATTAATTATTTGCTTTTTGATAAAACAAGAAAAATACCAGCCGAAAACTGGTATTTACTTTCACATTGATTTCCGATCCTCGTATCGGAAATCATCGTCAGCAATATTTCTTTTGAGGAGACCGAAGAAATTTTCAATTTCACGTTCGGCACTTAGGAGAGAATCTGAACCGTGAATCACATTTTCTGCTTTTGTATTTGCAAAATCTCCACGGATCGTACCAGGTGCCGCTTCCGCTGGGCTTGTCTTCCCAATCATGAGACGTGAAACCTCAATGATATTTTCTCCTTCCCATACCATTGCAAAAACTGGACCAGACGTAATAAAATCAACTAATTCACCGAAAAATGGCTTGTCTTTATGTTCCATGTAATGATGTTCTGCCTTCGTTCGATTAATTGTCATAAGCTCTGCATTTAATAATGTGAAACCTTTTTGTTCAAATCGTTTCATGATTTCACCAATTAAACCTCGTTTGACCCCGTCAGGCTTTACCATTATAAATGTTCGCTGTAATGTCATGCTATCACCCCATAGTAAAATTTGAATAAGAACCAGCTGCAGATAACCTTCAATAAAAGGTTGTTTCTATTATCAATTATGGGAGAAAAGTGCAATTTCCAAACCTGTGTCAAAAAAATAAACTAGACAAAATGATTGAATATAAAATTTGACCGTTCTCGAAAACATAGTGCTTTTTTATAAATATTTAGTTGTAGCGGATTTCCACTACAGATTTCTTTCGGTTTAATGCGTAAGAGCTAAGGTACTAAAAATCATAAATATTTTTAAAAGAAGTAGTGCTAATTTTTTTATATTTCTCCAATCTTTGGGAATATTATTCCATATGGATCGAAATAGGAGGATATATGATGAAATTTGTAAAGATGAAGTATTCAAAGCCATTGCTATTGTTAATGTTCGTTCTCTCTTGGTTATCATTTCCTTTAATAGGAAAAGAATCGATAAAACGATTTTTACCAGCAGGGTTATTTATATCTTTAATCGTTACAATAGAAGATGTAATTGCTAGAAAACGAAAATGGTGGTGGTGGTACGAAAAAATAATTCCTAACCTTTCAGGAATCGTACCTTTTTTATGGGGACCGTTCTTAATTGGATCAATGTGGATACTAAAGCTAACCTACGGAAGGTTTACTTTATACACAATTATAAACTTTTTTGTTGATTCAATCTTTACCTTTTTCATGGTTGATTGGTTAAAAAAGCTAGGAATCGCATCGTTAATTCGCTTACCAAAATACCAATTATCGATGTTATTTTTCGTTAAATCGTTACTTTTATATAGTTTTCAATATATTAAGGAAAAAATTCAATATACCAGATATTGAATGTAAATGCCCTATTTCTAGAGAAACTGATTTTACATTATTTGAATACGTTTAAGTAAAAATAGTATAAAATTTTCCTTCCATATATTTGCTACATATGATATATTACGAATATACGTTCGGTAAGTTTATTAAAATATTTGATTTTTAAGTTTTATTTGTAATGAATAGAAAACGGAAAGTTACTGTGAAATTTTATGAAAATGGATTAGGAGTGAAGATATTACTAGCTCAATCTTAAGAAGTATTGCCAGAAAATCCAGAATTCGCTTTTTCAGAAGAGGCAAAAGAACGTATATCTTTGTTCAATTAACAGATACTCTCGCATGCTTTCTGATGCTTTTCCAGTACAATCCTTTCCAACTAGTTCACAAGTGATGCAGCGATCACACTAAAAAATGATGAGAAGTCAAAAAGAAGATTTTGAAAATCTTTTGCAAGAAGAGCAATTTGTAATTGGAACATTTCGTTTCAGCTATCACGCCAATCCTTCTTTACTCTATCCGGTTCATGCTTTAAATTTTATGACCTAAAAAACTTAGTCCTCTTTGTTATTAATAGTAGCTGAAGAATAGAAATTAATGGGAACTCTAAATTTAGAAGGGAGAACTACAAGTGGGAGAAATTGTTGGATTTGAAATAAGTAGTCAGGATCCGAAAAAAGCAATTACATTTTATGCTAATGTTTTTGGATGGGATATTTCTGAACAAAATTGGGATTATTGGGCTATTTCTATTAATAAATATTCAGGAGAAGGTAGCATTAATGCTGGTATAAGTAAAGGTCCTGTTGATTTTCCGCACGGTACACGCATGCAAATTAAGGTTGATTCGATTGATGAAGCTATTTCTAAAGCAAAAGAAAATGGGGCTAGGGTAGTTAGAGATAAGATGGAGTTTGATGATTTTTTTCTTGCATATTTGATTGACCCTACGGGAATAGGCTTTGGTCTTATTCAATCAAAATAACAACAAGAAATAGGACAATTTCATTTGGATCTCAAGTGATATATTCATATTTTACTAGGTAGTTAATTTTCAGAAATATTAAAAAGATATAAGTACCTACTATCAAATATAGTAATAGATACTAATAAGGAGATGATGTATTTTTATGGAAAAAGAAAAGTATGTAAAGTTAACACATTTTTCAAATGAACATGTAGAAGCATTAAAATCCTTTAAGCTTCCAAGTGAACAGGAACAGTTCACTTCACTACCAAGTAATAGCTTGGAGGTGGCTGATGGTCAATTTCGGATTGTTATTCTGAGTATGAAGGAACCTGTAGGTTTCTTTATTTTACATAGTACGGAAAGAGTTAAGGAGTATTCCGAAAATCCAAATGCAATGCTGTTAACGTCCCTATCTGTTAATCGTGCACATCAAGGCAAAGGATATGCTAAACAAGGAATGCTCTTACTAAAAGACTTTGTTAAAGAGGAATTTCCTCCATGTGATGAAATCGTTTTAGCAGTAAATCATAAAAATGTTCCCGCACAGAAATTGTATACAAAAGTAGGCTTTAAAGATACAGGTAAGCGAAAAATAGGACTAATTGGTGAACAGTATATCATGTCATTACCATTTGAGAATAATTAGCGATTATTCGTATTCTTTACTACAATTGAAGAAAAGCAATTTTCTATTAAACGAAAAGAAAAAAGCCTTAAAAAAATAAATAGGCTCCCATTAACAAACATTTATTTATTTCCTTTTATTAATCCTAAATCAACTAAGTCTGAACCCATTTTGCTCGTTTTCTTCACTATGATCCAATTTTCCTTAGGTTTATCATAGGACAAAATATATAAGCTGTTCATACCATTTAGCCCTTTCTCTAATATATATCCTTTCGTTTTTGTTTTATTTAAATAAAATAATGGGCTGCAATCAATAAAATGTTGTTTCTGAACTATCCCTCGAGAAATACTTAATAGTGATTTATCTTTTGGCTTAAGGTTCTCTTTTTTGGATAGCACTTCTCGAATGTCGAAGAGTCGATAATCATTCAAGTTAATGTTATGTGTTTTAACAAAGTCTTCAGTAATAGTTTTTATGTACGTTTCTTCCTCTAATGTTAATTTTGCTTGAGCATTTGTCGAGAAAAACGATAAGGAAAACAAAGCTACTAAAAACAATATCGATATTTTTTTCATTTCTACTTCTCCTTTGTTTTCTTTTAGTTTCTCATAAAACAGACAAATTATTACAAATAGCTTTGAGAATCACTTACGGATTTAACAACTATAAGTTTTAATCGTTTTTCATCAAATTGCATAGGCAAACTATGAAACTAACAAGCAATTATTGAATCCTCGAGTTAACAAATGTCGAATAATTAAGGAGTAATTATGTACTACGTAAGTGTCATTCACCAAATTGAAGTAGCAGTAAACACAATTATTAAAATCATCGATAATTTATCAGAAGAAGATTTGCAAAAAAGACCTACGCCTAATAAGCACTCACTCGGGGAATTGCTTGAGCATTTAGTCGTAATTTGTGAAGCTGATTGGCGTATTGCAAATGAGGCGTCTAAAGAAGAAATGGCGGATTTTTATTCAGAAGTATCTTATAAAACATTAGAATCAATAAAGGAAGGTTTACTTATAAATTTAAAAGCATTAAAAAGTAATTGTAGGAAACTAACAGAAGAAGAGCTTTTAACGGAAACAACATCCTATTGGGGTTTGACTTATTCAAGATATGAGTGGCTTTTGGAAATATTGGCACACGTTTATCATCACAGGGGGCAATTACATGCGATGCTTGTTCATTGTTATGATCAGGATCCTGGAATTCCTATGTTTGAATAAATTTTCTCCAACAATTATCGTTTATGTTAATGAAAAAAGAGGCATTGTGTAATATACAAAATATAAACGAATTTCAAAAGAGAACCATCTATTATGTTTTAAAAGAAAAAAGGCTAGTTTCAAATGTCGCTTCCAAATGCTGGATACAATTGGGCCGAAATGAACGTCCAGCCAAAGTACCACATGTAATCTGGGGTTCTCTTGATAGAGCAGACAGTTGAAAATCTCTTGAAAAGTTTGTAGTGAAAGTACGAATGTTTTTAGGGGATCATATAAAGATAAGTTTTACTTACGGGTTTAAAACATAAAATATCTTTTTAAGACAAAAGTTTAACGGAGCAACGTAGGAAACTTAACACGTTACTCCTATTTATTAAATAAGACTCACACTTTAAAAGGAATAATCTCGAACTTGAAACAGTAGAGACATTTGCGAATTATTAACGGTATTTCCTATATAGGTTACTTTCTTTCCTTTGCTATTTCTTTTCTATTTGGGGCAAGTGGTGGTTGTTCTAACCACTTATTTTGTACCATTAAATCAAACCAATTTTTTGTAACCCTAAGATTATTTAGAATTGTACCTTCATAAGCAGCCACAAGATCTGTCCTCATGGCTGATGCTAAACCTGCTCCATGATAGTTTTGTGCTGCTTGGAACAAGAATCCCATATGATATAGCATAAGCTTATCGGAAAAAGGAGATTCCGTTGATGTTGTCACTTCTGTTTCCCAGGATTTCGGAACTGGTAAATTATCTGTTTGCATAATTTTTGCAAATGTTTTAATTTGACCGTCTGAAGTTTTTTCGACATCAGTTAAAAACTTTCGGACTTCCTTACTTTGAGTGACTTGACTGAATGCGATAGAAAGCGTTTTTGCCATTATACTTTTTTTAAGGTTGAAAGAAATACTAATAATTTCTGTTGCAGCTAATGTTCTACCTTTCCCAAAAAATCCATCTTTGAAATTCTTGCTGGAAACATATTGAGGATTATTAGCTGGATAAAATAATGGGTCTCTTTGAAAATTCCCTTTTTCAAGCAATAATTCAATTGTTTGATGATACATCTTTTTCGCGTCATTATCACATGTATCGTAAAAAAACCTTAAGTCTTTTCTAACAGAAACACCTAATGAAGTGCTATGTCCTAGCAATCCATGTAACGTCATAATATGTAAATAATTCAAACAAAATATATCAGAAAACAATCTCGGTTTACCTTTAAAAAGATCGGATTCATTAAATCCAATTGGAGTCGGAAAACCTTCATTTTCGATAAAAGTAGTAATTTGCTGCTTTTGTTTTTCGAATGTTTTAATAGCCTCTTCGAAAAGGATTTTAATTTCCTCGTCCTCAATAATAGTAACCATATATTTATTTACTACATCAGTCATCGTTCCGAAAATATACTCACCCCAAAGTGTTCCTATCTCAGATGATGTAAGCTTTTTTTTAGTTTCATCCACTCTATCACCTCAATTTCGTTATTATCTAAGACTGTTGTTACGATTCTTTGTGTTGCTTTCAACCTAAAAACGCAAATATTATTTCATAATCACTGTAGTCCAATATGAAATTTTATTTCCTTCCTTTTACATAATGTCCCAACTAGAAACCTAGTCAAAAGTTAATGTGTCCAATATCAAATATTCTATGTATTTCTTCTATTGTAGGATTGAAATTTTTTTTCTTATACTCCTTAGAGTACAAGGTTGTGAGAAGATAAAGGACATTTATCTTAATTTTTATAGACATTTCCATATATATACTGATAGAATAATCTGAAATATATTAGAGGTGGAATAGAATTGAAAAAAAGATTAGGTTGCTTACATGCCCATTATTCAAATATTGAATATATCGAAAGTGCATTTTCCTCATATGATATAGAATTAATCCATTTCGTTGATCCAGGATTAATGTATCGAGTTACATTTAACAAGAATTTTCATTTAGAGGAAGCTCAAGAGAAAGTAAAGGAACAAATAGAGTGGATTGCCAAATGTAATGTTGATGCGATTCTCATTACATGTACAAACTATATCGCTATTTTACAGGAAGAACAATTAACGACTTCAGTTCCAATTATAAAGATTGATGAACCTTATTTTGAATCCATTTGTAATACCGAGCAACCTCAAACAATTCTATTTACAAATCCCGCAACTGTTAATGGGACAATGGAACGTCTAAAGGAATACGCTTATAATCATCAAAAATCAATAGATATAGAAGAAATTGTTATAAACAATACATTTGATTTAATCATGCAAGGTTTGAAAAAAGAATATGATCAAGAAGTTTCCAATTTTCTAATTAAAAATATTCATAATGGTAAGAAAATTTCCGTTGCTCAATTATCAATGGTCGATGCATCTAAGGAGGTTGAAAATATGACGTCTAAGCATATTTTAAATCCTTTGGAGCCGTTAATTTTATCTATTGTTAATCAGTTAAATCTAAACAAAAATCAGTAATAATCTAATTATTTTCATACTCACCAAAGGGGTAGCTTTACTACAAATAGGGGTAAAGCATTTTCTTTTTCAATTAGAAAGGTCTTTCGTTTGCGTGATCCCGTACATAATAAGCTGAATTAATCGTAAGAATGTATTCAAAAGGAGAATAAAAATGCAGAAAAAAGGACATTTAGAGGTTTTTAATCTAAACGAATTAATTAAGGAAAAAGATGAATATACAAACTTTATAGTAAGTGAAGTAAATGACCATGCACTTAGGTTAGCCGTAATTAATGGAGAATTCCACTGGCATAAGCACGAGGATTGTGATGAATTATTTTATGTATTAGAAGGTGAACTTTTCATAGATATCGAAAATAGTGAAACAGTTTCATTAAAGCCAGGAGATATCTTTACTGTCCCAGCAAATACAATGCATCGTACCCGTTCAAATGAACGGACTGTTAATATTTGTTTCGAAAAGACAAGTAATGATATAAAAGGAGACAATCGATAATTTTTTTAAAAAGTAAGCTAGGATGCTACAAAAATAACGTTTTATTGCACTAAATTCCATATATGTAATTATCGGTAATAAATTTGTGATAAATCTATATCCCCCAGATTTATCAATATGAAGGGAGAAAAGAATTTCATGAACAGTCCAATTTAATATATCCCTTAATTCAAAAACTGATTGAAAAATTGGGGGATATAAAATGAAATGGAATAAAAATTTTACTACATTAATGTTCGGTCAGTCTATCGCGAATATCGGCGATGTACTATATATGATTAGTGTGATAAGTGCAATTTTTGAATTAACAGGCTCTGCTTCTGCTGCTAGCTTTGTTCCATTTATCGTTACTTCATCAATGTTTATTTCAAGCCTATTAACACCGCTGTTAATCAGTAAAGTTCATTTAAAGTGGTTAATGGCAGGAACGCAAATTGGAAAAACGATTTTTCTTGGCATTTTAGCTTTAATATTAATTGATCTAACTTTTTCTAACTATTATTTTCTTTTTCTCATCATTGGGTTGATAGGCTTTCTTGATGGCTGTGCAAATCCGATTAGACAGACGTTGATTCCACATTATGTGAAAACGGAACAATTGCTTCAAGCAAATGGAATTGCTGAAACTGTTATGCAAACAATTCAAGCTGTTATGTGGTTTTTAGGTAGTCTATTATTAATCATTTTAAGCTCGTTTCAGCTTATATTGCTTGTTGGAGGTTTATTTACAATTTCTAGTCTTTTGTTATGTTTTTTAGAAAACACTAAACACCAACCAACTGAGTCAAGAGGCAATTTAGAAAAGATAAAAGAAGGGTGGAGGACATTATCTGACACTCCTGTATTAAAAAGGATAGCTATGTTAGATCTTTTCGAAACGATTGCTGGAACTGTATGGATCGCAGCTATTTTATATGGATTTGTTAATGATGTATTAAAAGTGGATGAAAAATGGTGGGGATTTATCAATGGTGCTTTCTTCTTAGGCTTGATTGTAGGAAGTATTTATTGCATTAAATTTTCTCCTTTCATTGAAAAGAAACTGGGCACTTTTATTTTTGTTGGGTCATTTGCAAGCTTCATTGTCACAATCTTATTTAGTATAAATAGTATACCGATCATTGCCATCATCTTATCGCTTTGCATCGGCATTTTTACACAAGTAAAAAACATCCCACAACAAACGGTTATCCAAACAAGTGTATCTAAAGAACAGTTGTCAACCGTTTATACTTCATTAAATGCGATAGGAACAGGAATCTTTAGTATCGGCTCTCTCATTATGGGGATGTTAGCGGATTTGTTAGGAGTTCAAATGGTATTTCTTATATCAGGACTACTACTCGCAATCGTTAGTACAATTGTTTATAAAAACAAGTCTTTATTTGTAAGGAATACAATGAAACAATAAAGAATGAAGGATGGATTTTGCTCACGATGAAATCCATCTTTTTAAGGTTTTAACAATTAAATTGATTTTATTTTAACGTCTAACATAGATTGTCTTCTATACATGTAGCAAGTTTTTTTAGTGTGAAAATATAAAAAATAAAAATAAAAAGTAACAGGATTGATAAAATGACTTTTCAAATGACGGATGAAGTAATTGAAAGAGTATTTTTCAAAGATGGAAGCTTAAGAGATATTTATGTACAAGCTTGTAATTTAAATGATTGGCAAAAATTTTATGACTGGATTCGTACTTCCTCTTGGAATATTTTAATATATAAAGATGATCAATTAGTTGAGTATAAGGGGAAATTTGTTGATTATTTATTCGAAGAAAAAAAGAATCATCATATTCGATTGACAATCCCTATTAACGGGATATTGATAAACTGTTATTTTTTTTCTGAAGACGAGATAGAATTTGATATTGAGCCGAATGAGATTAACAATGTGTATGATGCAAATACAGTATTTGAATTTATGAAAAGCTTAGCAAAGATTCTTGGAAAACAGTGTATACTTTCTGAAGAAAATACTCCAGAAATTCCATTGGTTACGTTTTATTCTGATGGATCAATGATAAGTAAATTATAAAAAGAAAAAACATCCTGTATAAATCAATAAAGTTTTAGAGCTGTCATTTTAGACAGCTTTTTTATTTGTATCATCATAGAATGTTTGTACAGTTAGCTAAGGTAAGTAAATAATGAATGTTTGAAATAAATTGGAAAAATATCCTTGTTAAAGATTATCAATTGGTGTAAAATTACACTAATTCATGCAAAAGGTAAATATAGGGGTGTTAATATCGATAAAGAGAAAGCAGTTGAAATTATTTCAGCAAAAATACGTTTAATTAGATTAGAAAATAGGTACTCTCAAGAAAAAATGGCTGATATTTTGGGAATTTCTAAAAAAACTCTCGTTCAGATAGAAAAGGGGAGAGTGTTAGCGGGATGGTCAATTTCAGTAGTGATTTGCTCATTATTTAGGGACAGTGAGGTATTACAATCTGTATTAGGCGAGGATCCTCTCGAAGTGATTGAGACGATTGCTCATAATAGAATTGATAAACCAAAGGACAAGACAATGGGAGGGAGAATCTGGTGGAAGGAAGTTGATAAAAAAGGAAGTTTTCGGTTGCAGCAAAATTTAGTTAGTAAGCATTATCGAATTATTGATAAACAGCAATATCGATGGTTTAGTTCATTTGATAAACAAGAAGCTTCAATACGGTTAAATGAGCTTTATAGTGAGGAGTGAATAAAGTTTGAAAAGACTTGTTATTTTTATATTGCTACTTCCTATATTTGTTTACAGCTTTTTTGCAACTTCTTGGGTAGGTTCATATATGATGATTGACGAAGATTGGCAAGAACATAGAGTATTCACTTCAGAGCTTTCTACAGACCCTCAAGAAATTTTAGAAATAGACAAATATATTTTTGCGTTTAAACATGAACCGATAGTTAGTGTAATTTGTATTTTAACTTTTTTCATGTTATTAGGCATCTTAACATCTTTGTTAATGAAAAAATTACGTATTTCTAAAACATTATAAAATGATAGATATAAACTAAAGGGGTGTATACGTTTGATATATGCATTAGTTTTGGTTATACTTCCAATTACAGTTGTTTTGACATCAATATTGTTTTCAATTTTAACTAAAAAGTGGTTTGTAATGCCGCTCATCACATTTTTAATATTAAGCTTAGTAATGGTATCAATTTTTAATACTACTTTCTTTATTTGGGTAGCCCTGTTTACAATCCTATCACTAGTGGTAAGCTTTTTGAGTCTATTTACAAGAAAATTAATAATTACTCATCGATAATTAGAGGTCATGATAGGTGGTTACCCTTAAAAGTTAGAGTTTTTATTATGCAGCTGATAGGCTGGATTGAATACGGTATTTAACCGGACCCAGTCCAGTCAATTTTTCTTTTGATCGTTTATTGTTATACCAGTAAATATAATCTTCTATTTTTCTTTTTAAATCTTCATAGCTTACTAGTTTTTCCCCGTAATACATCTCTTGCTTTAAAATGCCAAAGAAATTCTCCATTGAGGCATTGTCTGGGCAGGTTGCCTTATGTGACATGCTTTGGAATACTTTATTTTCCTTTAACGTTTTCACCCATTGGTTGTGCTGGTAATGCCATCCTTGATCCGAATGAATGATAGCACGGTAGGTTGCTTGATTCTTTATAATCTTAATTGTTTCGTATTAAGGTTCCATGACAAGATCTAATGTTGAACGTTTATTTAATTCATTATAAAGGTCAAGGATAGGGCTTAAATACAACTTCACTTCGCCATTCTTTAATGTCAGGTACAAATTTTTGAAGAGGAATAGGTGTATTAAAACGGCGGGATAGACGGTTTTTCGCTACTTTACCAACCTTCCCCTTATAGGAATTGTATTTTCGAGATTTGCGCATTAATTTTACACATTTCAATCCTAGTCCCCGCATAAGTCGATATACTTTTTTATGATTAACACAATATCCCAATTTCTTTAATACTGAGTAGCTCCTATCAACATTAGGATTTGACAATTTTCACTTCTAGTGAAAGATAAAAACTAAACTTTCCATTAGGATTACATAGCTTTAAGCAAGAAAACACAATTTTTTTCTAAATATCTTCTACTTATCTTAATAGATTATCTATTTCATTCAAAGAAATTTATAGTTTATTCAAAATATTTTCCATTTTTATTCGAATGTAAACGCTTTATAATTCTATTAGTGTTAAAGCTTTTTCAATAGATATTAAAAAAAAGTAAGCTGAGGTAAGCAAGCAGTCATTTTCTTTTTCTATATATTGACTTTCAGGAGGTGTTGCCAAAGAAAAAAGATTGATTGATAAATTAGTATATAAGGGACTCAGGAGTTTCAACGGACTGAAATACAACCACAGCAAAATGCTAAAGGTTTTTAAATTTTGAAGAAGGAGATGTATAATGGTGTATAAAAAATTGTTAGCCCTTACTGCGGCTTCTTCTATACTGTTAAATTTAGTGCCAAGTAATGGGTCGATTGCTTCGGCACAGCAAAATGAAAATAATGTTGAAAATAAGGTGGCAACTATAAGTTCAGTGGAACAACCCAAGAAAGCTCAGTTGAATAGTGTCCCGGAAGTAATTGGGGCTCCCAATATGGAACTAGAAGTTCAAGTGAAATTAGATGAACTGGTAAAAGGAAAGTACACATCTTTAAATGCTTCTTTTAATATTCCCGATAGCCTTACTGTGACTGGGGTAGAGTTCAATTCGAAGAATATTATGGGGGGAGCCAGTTCTTATACGTATTCAAAGGACCATTTAAAGCTTCAAGTTAAGGGCGGGAACGTAAGTATTGCACATAAAGGTTCAGATGTATTCGCAACAATCAAACTAAAAGTAAAAGATTTTGTGACATCCGACCGGACCGATGTTATCCGGACCAATTCTGTTACAGCCGAAAGTAGAGATGGCAAGGATATCGTCTATTCCGTAGATGAAGCAGTATCCAACATTGGGTTGAAAAAATTGGATACAAGTGCGATTGCAAAAATTCCTGGTTATGCCAATGCTCTGATGAGCCATAAATTTGGTGCTGATCCACATGCGATGGTCTATGATGGTAGAGTTTATATTTATATGACAAACGACGAATTCGAATATGATGCAAACGGAAATCTTATAGATAATACCTACAGCAAAATCAATACGGTTAATGTCATCTCTTCTGATGATATGATCAACTGGACTGATCACGGTGCAATTCCTGTTGCGGGCCCTAATGGTGTGGCAAAGTGGGCAACTCAATCATGGGCCGTATCCGTTGAACATAAGGAGATTGATGGAGAAGATAAGTTCTTCCTTTATTTTTCCAATAACGCGTCAGGCATTGGTGTTCTTACATCCGATAGTCCGATTGGGCCTTGGACAGATCCGCTCGGAAAACCGTTAATCGGTCGGAATGATCCTGCAGCTCAGGGTGTTCTCTGGCTTTTTGATCCGGCAGGCTTTGTCGATGACGATGGTCAAGCATATCTTTACTATGGTGGAGGGGTACCTGGTAACCCACCTAATCAGGAGCAAGCGGAACACCCGGCAACTGCGAGAGTCATTAAACTAAGTGATGACATGATTCATACTGTAGGGGAACCGCAAGTCATTGATGCCCCATTCTTATTCGAAGCATCAGGTATGCACAAGAAAAATGGCAAATACTATTACTCTTATAGTACCAACTTCTCTGGTGTGCGACAGGATGATGATCCGGGGACAGGTGAAATTGCGTATATGACTAGTGATTCTCCAATGGGACCGTGGAAGTATGAGGGTACAGCACTTAGGAACCCATGGGTTTTCTTCGGTGTCGGAGGAAATAACCATCAAGATTTCTTTGAGTTTAAAGGTCAAACATATATCACATACCATGCCCAAACGGTAGCAAAAGCCATGAACAAAGCAAAAGGTTATCGTTCCCCTCATATTAATAAGGTCGAATATGATGAGAATGGCAAGATTAAAGATGTCAAAGCAGATATGAAAGGTGTATCCCAGGTGGCAAACCTTGACCCTTATAAGCGGAACGAGGCTGAAACAATCGGCTGGAATGCAGGTATTAAAACTGAGAAATCTCAAGCACCTGGCAGTATGGTTGAAAGTATTAACCTTAATGTAACCGATATCAATAATGGAGATTGGGTTGCAGTCTCCCAAGCGGATTTCGGTAGAAATGGAGCTGTATCCTTTGAAGCAAATATTGCCTCAACTGTCGGAGGTGAAATTGAAATTCGCGTAGACAGCCCAGTTGGTGAAGTGATCGGAACACTCGACGTTAATCCGACTGGCGGAGACCAGAAATGGCAGCTGATGAAGACTAATGTCAACAATGTTAGCGGTACACATAATATCTTCTTCATCTTTAAAGGAGAAGGAGAGAACAACTTATTTAATATGGATTATTGGAAATTTACGGAAAAGAAGTAATTCTAAAAATACACGGGCTTCCGACTTTAGTTGGAGGCCCGTTCTTCAATTTCAAATAACCACATCTACAATCAACCCCCATTAATAAACGTTAGAATATTTATGTTAAACTTAGAGTAATAGAAATAACCCTGTTCAACTCACTGTACAGGTTAGCTCCAGTGTCTTAGAATATTAAGGTGTAGTGTGTTTAAAAAATATCAACCAGGTGGGACTTTAAATAATGTGCGGTATTGATTTTGTTATAGCAGTTACAGATAGAGAAGCAACTAAGGCGGAAGAGTATGTCCATTTTGATGTAAAGCTCCAACAATATCTACTTAAGGAGTTTGGAAAGGATCGGGCTTTTGATTTATTATTGAATTTAAACCTTTATGGAACAGATATTATCTATACAAAGGATATCCCAAAGCTTATTAAAATTTGTGATAAGTTATTCGAAAAATATGCCAGTGTATATGGTCCTCAACAAGAAATAAGGAACTTTGTTAAGGAATTAAAAAATATGTGTGAAGAAGCATTAAAGTTGAAAAAACACTTATATGCAATTGGTGAATGAAGAACTTTTAACTTCTTTGAAAGGGTACTTTAGTTAACAAGTAAATCCTTATATAACAAAAAACTCGCAAATTTTCTAGTGCGAGTTTTCTTGTTAATAGTATTATATTTGATTGCATAGCAGCAATATTTACGAAAACATCGTATATTTTTTAAAAACTACTCGTAACAAAAGAGATACGTCCTCGAAAGCGTACCATTACATAATATTTTAAGAATAAGATAATCTTTTCAAAGAACAATTACTTGCTTCTTCACGCAGTTCAGGTGCATAATAGCTTAATTTTTTTATAAAATAACAGGTTTCCGGAAAATGATGTTCAAGGAACCTTAAAGTTGATTTGTTCAAAAGCTTTTTTTCTTTATATCTAATCACCATATTATAAATAAACCTACTCATTTCAAGTGTGGTTCTTCCGACTTCATGGGCAAATTCCTTCTGCCGAGCAAAATTTGGTTCTTTAAACCGCAAATATCCTTTTAAGTGGTGATTTTGAATCATAAATGCTTGATAACTTCTTATATATCCGCCAGCCTGATTAGCTGCCATAATTTCAATCGGATCAAGTAAATCCTCAAAGAGCAGAACATGTCCTAATTGATCCTCTAGCCATAAGTCCATTAAGTCTACTAAAGGTAGTGGAACAGGTTGTTTCCCTTTGACTAAGAAAGTCAAAATCCGTAGATACTCCTGATTTTCAGCAAGTGTTCCATTTAAATATGTAGGAGATAAATTTAAATTTACTTTATTATCGATTCGAAGTGATTGTAGCTTCCCTTCAAATTCATAATAGCCTTTCGCAACTGGCCAAGCTCTGTTTGCAAAGTAAACAAGCGTTTCATCAGTATGAGCTGCTGTTTTAGGTATCGTGTTAAGCGTGGAAATAAGCTCACCAAATAAATGAATATACTGCTGAGAAATATTTACATATTCAACTTCACTCACCGAAAGATGGTCTCTAACAAAATAAGCATGATCCTGTAAAATTTCTAACCAAAATAAATGCTCATCCCAAATAGGTATTATATTGCTTGTCATCTATCTCCACCTCTATTAATTAGACATTTTTCCAACCAATTGTTGAACTATGATTTCGCATAACCATTATTTATATATTTATGATTGGATCGGGATAGAAATGAATCTATCGTAACATTACCTAAATGAATTAAAATCAACAAATAATTTCAAAATTCGATGGTGAGAAACGGAGTTAATACAAACAATTATGAAATATATGGTAAAATCAAGTGGTTGGATTGAAGGAATCCTGATTTTATTAGACTAAGAGATTGTCTGTTTCTTTTGTTTTAGGTACATTCCACCTTTTAGTTAGTTGAGGATACTTTTCATTTTTGAAGTAAGGGTTATTTTTTCATTTCAATAGTAATTACCTTTAGAGCAACTTAGCTTATACAGGAGGAAATAATGGTTAAAAAACGTAGTAAAAAATTCGTAATAGTTTTAGCAATATTAATCTGTTCTATCGTTTATTACTTTTCACAGCTTAATTGGATTTCGGTTACAAATGAAGCTGTTCAATTGGATGATTTGCCAGTAGAGTTTGACGGTTTTAAAATCGTTCACTTATCAGATCTGCATAATAAAGAATTTGGTAAAGGAAACAATAGGTTGGTTAAGAAAATTAATGAAATTGAACCAGATATGATTGTCATTACGGGTGATATGTTAAATAACTCACATGATATTCCGAATAACGGTGAAATTCTAATAGAATTGGTGGATAATCTGAATAACAATTATCCAATTTATTATGTAACAGGTGAACACGAAGAAGGTTTATATTACGAGGATAGAAATAAATATCAAGTGGCTGGTACAAAAGAAGCATATGAAGAGAAACTAAGAAATCTTGGTGTTGAAGTACTAAATGATGAACAGGTAACAGTTAAAAGTCAAAACGAAAAAATTAACATATTTGGATTAAAAGAGCATTTATCTGGAGAAATTCAAATGAACAAACGATTAGGAGAATCTGTTAAAGATGAAGTGAACATTTTACTTTCACATAGACCTTTTTATATCCTGGAATATGCAGATTGTGGAGCAGATTTAATATTTTCTGGTGATACTCATGGAGGAATGATACGTTTACCAATTATCGGTGGATTAGTTTCAACAGAAGGTTTTTTTCCCGAATTTGATGGTGGTGTATTTCATAATGAAAGTTCGATTATGGTTGTGAGTAGAGGTTTAGGTAACAATCCAATCCCACTTCGAATAAATAATCGACCAGAAATAATTGTCGTGACCTTAAAAAGTAAATAATGTTGAAAATGCTACTCGTAAATTTAGACCTCTCCTTCTAATGGATTGAATCATATTTTATGATTGAATAATAATACAGTGAAATGTATCATTATGTAAAAGGCGGATTAGTCGGAAGGGGAATTTTCTAATGTATAAAATATTTGTTGATGGACAGGAAGGTACAACAGGATTAAAAATTCATGATTTTTTAGCAAATAGAAATGATCTTGAGATTCTAAAAATTGATTCGGTGGATCGTAAAAATTCTGAGAAACGTCGTATATTATTAAATGAAGCAGATATCGTTTTTTTATGTTTACCAGATTCAATATCAAAAGAAGCTGTTTCAATGATAGAAAATAATAAAACAAGGGTGATAGATGCAAGCACTGCATTTAGAACCAATAAAAATTGGGTCTATGGCTTGCCGGAACTTAATCGAGAGCAACGAGAATTGATAGTACATTCAAATCGAGTTTCTGTACCAGGCTGCCATGCAACAGGCTTTATTATCGGACTATATCCCCTTATAAAAAATCAAATAATTCCAAAAGAATATCCAATTACGTGTCAATCAATTACTGGCTATAGTGGCGGTGGCAAAAATTTAATTCAAACCTATAAAACTGGTAGTTTGCAAGCGATAAATAGTCCAAAACATTATTCTTTAAATTTTAACCATAAGCATTTACCGGAAATGCAGCATATAACTGGACTTGCATATCCGCCAATATTCAGTCCAATTGTCGGTAATTTTTATAAGGGAATGGTCACATCAATTCCATTAACAACTAGATTACTAAAAAAGAGAGTGACTGCTAAAGAGATTTGTGAGGTACTTTCAGATTACTATAAAGATGAAAAATATATTCGCATCATCCCTTATAATGATGAATCCTATTTAGAAAATGGATTTTTTAATGCTGAAGAGTGTAATCATACGAATAGAACTGACGTATTTGTATTTGGGCATGAGGAACAAATCATGATTATGACAAGGTTAGACAATTTAGGTAAAGGCTCTGCGGGTGCAGCTATACAGAATATGAATATTATGCTTGGGTTGGACGAAGCAACAGGTTTAACTGCATATCATACTATGATGGTAAATGATTAAATAATGCTATTCGTAATAAATGGAAACCATTAAACTAGCTGACAACAAAGTAATCATTCATATTTCGGAAATTAGGTTAATCGTAGAGCCCACTCAAAGATTTTTTTGAGTGGGTTTTACTTTTCTTAGATGAATGACAAATCCTAAAATAGAAATAAATTACTAGGTTTTTGATTTTTCCTACTGTCAATCAATGAAATGCTGTGAGCCAATCGTTCGACTCCTGTCTTAATTTTCCTCATCTCTACTTGAGAAATACTTAATCGGATCAGATTATCCTTTTTGTATTCTGGTAAAAACATTCTAGAGGCGTCATCAACATATATATTCTCCTCATGTAGCATATGTACGACTTGCTTTGCTGTCACATTCTCGGGCAAGCTGATGGATAAATAGAATCCTGAAGAAGGCTTAGAATAATGAGTATTTGCCGGCAGCAATTCTTCACATGCATCTTGAAGGTGGTTCATTTTAGTGTAATATACTTCTTTTATTTTTTTTAGATGACTATTAAACATGCCGCTTTTTAAATAGATTTCAAGCGCACCTTGGGAAAGGGCAGAACTGTTAAAATCCGAACTAAATTTATATCGCAAAAAATTGTTCATCATAAGAGTAGGAAGGATGACTGTTGCAATCCTTAATCCCGGAAGAAAAATTTTTGAAAAGCTCTTAATATAAATCACTCTCCCAGATGGTTCAAAAGCAAATAATGGATCTGATTTTGCATCTGGATCAAGATCCCCTAAAAAATCATCTTCCACAATATACACATCGTATTTTTCGGCTAACTCAACAATTTTTTGCTTTTCCCTATTTGTATAACTATGTCCAAGAGGATTGTGAAATCTCGGAATGATATAGAAAAACTTTATATCATTGTTGCGAAAAATGTATTCGAGACGATCAAGATCAATTCCGTCCATTGATAACTCAATTCCAAAAGCAGTCGCTTGGTGGAGATTGATGGACTCAATAATTCCGAAATAAGAAGGCTGTTCTATCAATATATTATTTTTACCATTCGGAAATGGCATCGTAACTAATAAATTAAGGGCTTGCTGTGAGCCAGATACAACAACCAATCTCTCAGGCTTAGTAAACACCTGTAAATTTTGCAAGTATTTCACTAATTGCACTCGTAATGTGAAAGACCCCTGTTGATCAGAATATGTAAAAAGCTCTTCCTTATATTGTTCAATTGCTTGGTTCATACAATGTTGAAAATCAAGATAAGGCATAACATGTTTATCCGGACCAGCTGACAAGAAATCAATCACTTCATTTTCCTTCGCCTCAATTTGATATTCATTCACGACAAAGTAGCCACTTTTCGGAACAGAATAGATCAAATGCTCCTTTTCCAATTCGACGTATGCTTTAATAACTGTATTTTTGCTACAAGAGAAATGCTCAGATAACTGACGAATTGATGGAAGCTTACTGCCTGCAATAAGTGAACCATTTTCTAGCTGAAGTTTTATTTCTTCCATAATCTCAATATACTTTGAGCTCATATTTTGCTCCTTCCTCATTATCTGTACCAGGACAGATTGGTGAAAGAATGGTTTTTTTTTCATATGTGTACCTAGTAATATGTAAATTATATCAGAACTGTTTTATAAAAAAACAGATATATGGTACAGAGTTACTTAAAAATAGGGTCTGTTTAATCTTAATCGTTTATATCTGCAATGGGGTTCGCATTCCGCGGGGGACAGGGATTCTCATCGGCGTTAAATAATGTAGAGTCTCCCTAAATTAACATTAAGCTTAAACATCGCCTAAAAACAAAAAGATAGGGGCAGGATTTGATGCAAAGAGAAAAAATGGGGTTATTATTAGGATTAGTAGGAGTTATTTGTTTTAGCTTAACTCTTCCTTCTACAAGTATTGCAGTAAAGTATTTTGGAACTACGGTTGTCGGTTTAGGAAGAACAGTTGTAGCAGCTTTTTTAGTAGCTATCGTTTTAATTGTTCGCAAAGAAAAACGACCTTCCCTTCGTCAATTCAAAAGTCTTATGATTGTCGCAGCAGGTGCAGTATTAGGTTTTCCTCTTCTTACTTCTTGGGCAATGGATTCAATGTCTGTTTCTCATGGAGCTATCGAATCAGCCCTGTTACCATTAGCAACAGCAGGATTTGCTATGCTCAGAGCTGGTGAAGCTCCTTCACTGAAATTCTGGATATCAAGTGCAGTCGGTTCTTTAGCTGTTATTATCTATGCAGTTCATCTTGGCTTTGGCCGACTGCAATTAGCTGATTTGGCTCTGCTAGCAGCAGTAATGATACTTGGTCTTAGTTACGCAGAAGGGGGGAGGTTAGCAAAGGAGCTAGGTAGCTGGCAAGTGATTGCTTGGGCAATTATGATCGGTGCTCCATTTTTTATTATTCCAGTTGGGTTAAACGTTACACCCGAAATGATTCATGCACCTATTCAAGCTTGGGTTAGCTTTATATATCTTGCAGTAGTTAGCCAATTTCTTGCATATGTTGCGTGGTATAGTGGAATGGCTATCGGAGGAATAGCAAGAGTCAGTCAAATTCAATATTTACAACCATTTTTAATGATTCTATTTGCAACAGTATTTTTAGGTGAATCGATTACACTATTCACGATGATTATAGCAGTAATTGTGGTCTTTTCAGTTATACTAGGCAAAAATGCTCCAGTTTTAAAAAAAGGTGTAGTTTCAAATGAAAACTAAATGCAAGTTCAAAACAATGGTAAAACTATCATCCTATGAACATCTTTAACTCCTATTATGTAAATATTATTATAAATTGGAGTATCGCGACAAAAACATAAGCCAAATTCCGGATAGCTAAGGAATTTGGCTTATGTTTGTTAAGTTAAGTTTAAGGGTGGTTAATTAGCCGGTAATTTAAATAAATTTTCAAGGGAAATTTAAATGTTTTTTTCATAAATGCGAAAAATGTAAAAGTGAAAAGTTGTAGGTAGTCAAAAAGAGGCAGTGTTTAGAAAAAAAGTTGAAAAGGTATCAGACTAGATGTAGTTATTACTGGGAAAGAACATAGTAATTTTTAAGACTATATTAATCTATAGAAAGCAAAAAAATCACAGAATTCAAATTCTCACATTGAAAATAATGAGATCCTGTGGTAAATTTATATAGATAGACACTGATTGATTATATTTTCGTATATTATCCCTAATTTAATTATACGGTATAATCTATTCTTTCGTCAACCCTTATTTTTATTTTTTTAAGGAGTGTTCGCTATGGATTCGAATTTTCAGCAGGAGCAAAAACGAGTAACAGATGTAATGGAAGTAATTGAAAAGCGAATCAGCAGTTTGGTGGAAGAAACTACACAGCGCCGGAACGAAGTGGTTCAAATCCGTAAACACTTTAATGATGAAATAAAGGTGAATATGGATACATTCGACGATTTTCTTGAGACGATCATCGGTTTGCGACAAGAGGCTCAAGCTCTTTCTGTTAGTCAAAGCACGCATAGACATGCATCTAAGAGATTGTCTACACTGCGTCGTATGCAGGAGGTTCCTTACTTTGGCAGAATTGATTTCATTGAAGATGGAATGCCAACAAAGGAACAAATATATATTGGAATCTCAACGCTTACTGATGAAAGTGGCGACAATTTCCTTATCTACGACTGGAGGTCACCGATCGCAAGTGTTTACTACGATTACCAGCCTGGTCCAGCGAAGTATGCATCCCCAGAAGGTGAAATCGAAGGCATAATAGAGAGAAAATGGCAGTATCTTATCCGCGACGGCATTCTTCAATCCATGTTCGACACGAGTATCACCATTGGAGACGAGATTTTACAGGAGGTACTCGGAAAAGGGAATGATAAACATATGCACAATATAGTAGCGACCATACAACAGGAGCAAAACCGGATTATCCGTCATGATCGAGGGAAGCTTCTCATTGTCCATGGCGCTGCCGGAAGCGGCAAGACATCAGCTGCCTTGCAGAGGATTGCTTATTTGCTCTACAAATATCGGGGAAATCTGAATCCAGAGCAAATCATTTTATTTTCACCTAATACGATGTTTAATAAGTATGTATCAAATGTCCTTCCAGAACTTGGCGAAGAAAATATGCAGCAGGTCACCTTTCAGGAATATTTAGATCATCGGCTAAGTAAAGAGTTTCATGTTGAAAATCCATACGAGCAATTGGAATATGTTTTAACTGCTAAAAATACTCTTTCGTATCATTCAAGGGTTGCGAGCATACAGTTCAAAGCTTCAACTCGTTTTTTTAAGGTGATCGAGAAATACAGGAAGTCACTGGAGTTATCAGGAATGCTATTTAACTCTATTAAATTTAGAGGAAAGCCGATTGTTACTGCCGAGCAAATAGCAGAAAGGTTTTATCATAACGACACTACACTGCGCTTTCCAAACAGGCTTGAAAAACTGAAGGATTGGCTAATTAAGAAATTAAATGATGCTGAAAAAGTCGAATGGAAAAAGCCATGGGTACAAGAAGAAATTGAGCTTCTTAGCGAAGACGATTACCGTAAGGCATATACCTACTTGGCAAAAAAACGAGGATTCAAAAGAGAATCGATTGCTGATTATGAAATGGAGACGAAAGCACTGGCGAGATTGATTGTGCATCAAAAATTGAAGCCGTTGCGAAAACAAATTATGGCGTTTAAATTTGTCGATTTGAAAGGGATTTACAAGCAGTTATTTTCTGATTCTATACAGATTAAACAGTTGATAGATGGAGAAATACCTGAGGGATTGGCGGAGATTTGTCAGCTAACACTGGAAATGCTTGATGAAGGCAATCTTTTTTATGAAGACGCTACTCCTTTTTTACTTATAAAAGAGCTGATTCAAGGCTTTCAGACGAACAGCTCGATAAAGCATGTACTTGTTGACGAGGCACAGGATTACTCACCGTTTCAATTCGAGTTTCTAAAGCGTTTATTTCCTTTAGCGAGGATGACAGTGCTAGGTGACTTTAATCAGGCAATATTCTCCCATGCACGAGAAATGGATGATTTTCACACAGTTATGAGTATATTCGGTAAAGATGATACAGAAGTAATGAACATGACACGAAGCTACCGATCCACAAAACCGATTATTGAATTTACACGCAAACTAATTCCTAATGGCGAACGGATTATCCCTTTTGAGCGCGTCAGCGAGCGCCCCGTGCTAACACGAGTAAATAATCATACAGAACTGCATCAATATATCACATCCAAAGTTACAACTTTGCGAAGTCTTAGGTATAACAGCATTGCTATTATATGTAAATCAGCTGAGGAAAGTAAACATGCATTTGAAGCCCTATCCAACATTAAAGATATTAAGCTCTTGACGAACAGCTCAATTGAATATGAACAAGGTGTTGTTGTAATACCTTCATACTTGTCAAAAGGTATCGAATTCGATGCTGTCATCATATATGATGCATCAGAGCAAGTATACGGTGATGAGAGTCTCCGTAGACTATTTTACACTGCCTGTACAAGAGCTATGCATTATTTGCAACTTTACAGTATAGGCAAACCAACCCCATTATTGAAAAACGTCTTGCGGGATAGTTTCACTGAATCTTGACTTAAATAAATTTTTCCATTGTTAATACTTTAACATAGAAAGTAGGGCTGATCACTTATGGCAAAGGAATTCAATTCTGTTCAAAAAAGACCGCCATATGGCATGATTTCGATTTTATTTATCGGGGCATTTGTTGCAATTTTGAATGAAACATTACTAAACATTGCTCTTCCAGCCATTATGGAGGAATTCGACGTTAATGCTACCGCAGTACAATGGCTCTCAACAGGTTATATGCTTATAAACGGTATATTAATTCCAACAAGTGCTTTTTTTATTCAGCGTTTTTCTGATAAAAAGCTATTTATTACAGCAATGTCTTTGTTTACTTTAGGAACATTCCTAGCTAGTATTGCACCAGCATTTGGTGTGTTATTAGGGGCACGAATGATTCAAGCTTCAGGATCCGCGATTATGATGCCGTTACTAATGAATGTCATGCTTACCGCATTTCCAGTTGAAAAAAGAGGGTCAGCAATGGGGATGTTTGGTCTTGTTATGATTACAGCACCAGCGATTGGACCGACTCTTTCTGGATGGTTGATTGAGCATTACAGCTGGAGAATGTTATTTGACCTTGTTCTTCCAATTGCCTTACTAACCTTAGTTTTTGCAGCCTTTAAATTAAAAGATGTAACACCACAACGTGCGATTAAGCTCGATATAATCTCTCTCGTTTTATCAAGTATAGGATTTGGCGGGTTGCTTTATGGCTTTAGTTCCGCTGGGGAAAAAGGCTGGGATAGTCCAATCGTGTACGGAACGATTGTTATTGGCGCGCTCGCTTTAATTACCTTTATCCTTCGGCAGCTTCGGATGGACGATCCAATGCTTGAGTTTCGTATTTATAAGTATCCAATGTTTGCCTTGTCATCAGCGATATCAATTGTTATTTCGGTTGCGATGTTTTCGGCAATGATCTTGCTGCCTATCTACGTGCAAACCATTCGAGGGATTTCACCAATGGAATCTGGCCTATTAATGCTTCCTGGAGCTATAATTATGGGGATTATGTCGCCAATAACAGGGAAGCTCTTCGATAAATATGGGGCGAGAATTTTAGCTGTGATAGGGTTGAACATAACTGTTGTGACCTCTTTTTACTTTAGTAAAATCGATATGAATACTCCATATTCTACCCTTGTTCTGCTTTATACATTACGTATGTTTGGGATGTCAATGGTTATGATGCCAGTCATGACAAATGGTTTGAATCAGCTACCAGCTCAAAATAATCCACACGGAACAGCCTTAAACAATACACTCCAGCAAGTATCTGGGGCAATTGGTTCTGCGTTGTTGATTACTGTAATGAACAATCAAACGAAAGGAAAAGCAGAGGAATTAGCTTCTGACGCTATGGCAAATATAGGTGAAAGTGCAGCAACTACATCTGAACTACAGCAGCAAATTATGAATGAAGCGATGTTACACGGTATTAATTATACCTTTTTCATTTCTTCATTGATTGCGGTTTTAGCACTTATTCTAGCTTTCTTTATTAAAAGGGTAAAACCATATAATGAAGATACGAAGGAGGATGAAGGTCCTATGAAACAGTTAGATGTTGTTAAAGAGTAATAAAAACAAAAAGTCGGGTATTGCCTATCACTAGCATTGCCCGATTTTTTTTATTCCTTAACAAGCGAATGTAATATTCAATAAATAAAGGACAATGTTTATGGTAGATTTTACTTAAAGAAAACAAAGATAGGGATAAAAAGCATAAGACATTATTCTAAAATTTTGTTGATTTTAAGTTGAAACGTTGCAAAGGTTTGATGGAACAGATATATGAGACTCATCATTAAAGAAGCGTGAGCCACAAGCGCTTACGCTTAAAGGATGCTCTCGGATTGCCCGCTGAAAGCGAATGACTACAGTAGAAGTCACCAACCAGGTTTAACAAAGGGTTAAAAAAAGTTGTAAATAAAGCTTGAACCTACAGTTACGTGAGGCAGTAAGATGAATTTATCCATAAAAGGTAATGGAAAGGGAGGAAACAAGATGGATAATAATCTAACATATTCAATTGGCGAATTCTCTGAAAAGACTGGGGTTTCAATACGTACCTTGCATTATTATGATGAAATTGGTTTACTTAAAGCCGAAAAACACCCTAATTCTGGCCACCGTCAATATTCCGATAAGGATATTTTTACGTTGCAAAAAATTATGAGTTTTAAATATTTAGGCTATAGTTTGAATGAAATTTGCAAAATGATAAAGGAATCAAGTTTTAATTTAAGCTTAAATGATTCGTTACAGATTCAAAAATTGGCGTTTCAAGAGAAAAAAGAACAAATCGAATCAGTATTAAACACAATTAATCGTACGATTAAATTGATAAAAGATGAAGGTGAAGTGGATAGTGCGATTTTAATCAGTTTAATTAACAGCATGCAGACGGAAAATGAACAACAACAATGGGTAGAGCAACATACAACGAAGGAAGTGGCAGAGCAGTTATTTAACAAGCCTGAAGAGGAAAAATTAGCATCAGATAAAGAATTTATTTGGTTTTCAAAAGAAGTAAAAAGGTTAAAAGGGAGACCATTCCACGACCAAGAGGTGCAAGAGTTAATAAGTAAACATTTACAATCAACATTTGAATTTGTTGGGGAAGAAGCTGTGAACTTCATGCAGGATATCGAAGACACAGAAATAGAAAAATTAATAAATGCGATTCAAAGCCCTTACACTAAGGAAGAAGAGGATTGGTTAAATCAAGCTATGGAGTATTATATGATTCACAATGTTATGAATGAGCAAAAGACAGAATAGCAACAAAAACGATTTTGTCAGAAATATACTTAATCAAAAAATAGCGTCGTTAAAAAGGGAGATTACTTTGGCAATCTTCCTTTATTTTTGAACTTATCCCTATAAAATTATTTGAGATGGAAAAAAGGTTTCACAATCAGCTAAATCGAAATATACATAAGATTATAATTTGAAAAGAGTTGATGTTAATGGACTTAAAACAACGTAAGACTTGGAATGAAAATCATAAAAGATTGAAAGAACTCCTAAATAAACCTGCCGAACATATGCAAGCTATAGAATTATTTCTCTCTCAGCATTCATTGCTACATTGTTCTCACTAATAAACTATAGCAGGATTAATATTGATGCCTGCAACAAGACACTACTTCATTCATTTGAATAAGTGTATATGCATAAAAGATAGATTACAAAAAGAGTACATTGAATCTAAGGTATAAAATTATTCGTTAAGAAAAACTAGAACATCAAAAGACTAGACCAGCTACAAATCAAGAAAGGTTTCGAAATAGAGGAACCGATCTTGATGGATAGGACAAGGAGCATTGCTAATTGATAAGCTACCTGTTCTTTTTAATATTATGAATACTAAATCAAGAAAACGAAATTTCATGTAAAGTTAAATTAACTATTTGATTGCATTATTAAGGTGGAAAATAAATGTTAGGGGAGATACTGATGAAAAAAACGGTATCATTTTTTATCATTTTCATATTTTCATTTACATCATCTATACAAGCATTAAATTGGGCTTTTCCTTTTGTTGTTTGGGATGGAAACGTATATGAGGTTAAACAAGAAAAGATAGGAGAGAAAGAGATTGGCGAGTGGATAGGAGAAGTAAAAACACGCCCAAATGATATGACAGGAGAATACTATGGAAATGCTTCAAATGCTTATCCTAAAGGTACTCCTTATTATAAAATAAATAATATACCTACTGAAAAGGCTATTGCTGTTAAAGTAAGTGAAAATGGTTGGCAAAAAGCTATATATTCCCATGAAGCCCCTTTTCATTGGTTAGATTTATTGAAAATAATTATACCTATCGTCATTTTTATATCAATTGCCATATTAATTGGTTTAAGAATAAAAAAGTAATCGGAATAAATAAAAACAATATAAATGATTATTTTCGAAAACTATCTCTTAAATTACCAGACCTTTCTTAGTTATTAACATATCAGTTATAACAGCAAAGAAAACATAGTATTATTTTATAGACGCCTAAATAAGTTCGGAATGTACACTAAGGAGTGATTCGAATATGCTTGGATTACCAAAAGGTGAGGTATTTATAGTTCCTTGGACAAGTGATTGGGAAAAAGAATATCAATTAGAGAAAAATAGAATCGAGCATAGAATTGGTCAATATATAGTAAAAGTTCATCATATCGGAAGTACCGCTATAAGGGATTTAAGCGCCAAGCCGATTATCGATATCGCTATTGAGATTAAGGATTTTCAGGATGGAGAAAAATGCGTTAAACCATTAGTTGAAATTGGGTACTTTTATAAAGGGACAAATGTGCTGCCAGAAAGACATTACTTTAACAAAGGAGAACCAAGGACCCATCAAATACATATGTATCAAAGTGGTAATCGATTTCTACTCGACCAGCTAAGATTTAGAGACTATTTGAGAGATAATGAAACAGCAAGAAATCAATATGCAAAACTCAAGCATGAATTATCTTTAGTCAGTAACGGGAACAAACATAAATACGCCGAAGATAAAACTGAATTCGTTAAGTCTATTTTAGAGAGGATAAACAAATAAAATTAGATTTACCAGTATGAAGTACTTGCCAAAAAGGTTTATTAAAGGGTCATATATATCTTTTCTTCTCTAAATGGGGTTAGGAAAATCGAGCTCATGTTATTTTTCGTTGACAACTAACAATGATGAATTTTATAATATTTTTGAAATTGAATAATAAAACCTAAATTTTAGGACGTGGATTTTTCTAGAGGGTATCTCTATTTTCGCCACACAACTGTCGAATGACAATTGTGTGGCTTTTTTAATGCAAAAAAGGAGGATTTATTTTGAAAACTTGGCATTATGCATTTATTGTTTTTTTAGGTGGATGTTGTTATGGAATATTATCTACATTTGTTAAGCTTGCTTATGCAAATGGTTTTTCGGTGACAGAGGTTACAGGAGGACAATACTTATTTGGATCATTGATTTCCTGGGGACTCGTTCTGTTAACAAAAAGGAAGAAAATTTCACGTAACCAAACGATTAAACTATTGCTATCAGGGATTCCATTTGGCTTAACAGGAGTATTTTATTATCAATCACTGCAAACACTTAATGCTTCATTGGCAATTATTTTACTATTTCAATTTGTTTGGATTGGTACACTTATTGAGTGGATATTCTATAAGAAAAAACCTTCTAAAGTGAATTTGCTTGCGATTATGATTCTGCTAATCGGCTCAATTTTAGCAGCTGGTATTATTTCGAATGGTGGAATTTCCTTATCATGGCAAGGAACTATGTGGGGGCTGCTAGCTGCAGTAACGTTTTCAACCTTTATTTTTCTGAGCGGATCAGTTGGAACGAATGTACCACCACTTTTAAAAAGTGCGGTTCTTTCCACTGGAGGGTTAATCGTTGTCTTTCTAGTATTTCCACCAATCTATCTAGTTAATTTACCGGTTTTACTAGGTGTTGCACCATATGGATTGCTTCTCGGCTTTTTTGGGGTAGTACTCCCACCTCTATTATTTTCAATTGGGATGCCACATATTGGACCAGGACTTGGAACAATATTAACGACATCAGAGCTTCCAGTAGCTGTTTCAATGTCAGCACTCGTTTTGAAGGAAGATGTTGGCGTGGTGCAATGGATAGGTGTTATTTTCATACTTTGTGGAATTATCGTCAGTAATGTAAGACGCTCAAATACTACTAAAAAGATTGTCCATGTCGAAAAGAAGTCTGTTTCACCATCTTCATAAAAGTTGACCTATTTTTAAGTTTTTGAAAAGACACTATATATAAGGGTGTACTTTTATTGGACAGATTATTAATTCATTACTAAAGTTTTCGATTATCTATTTTTAAATCTTTACAAAAAACCATTTACTTAAGCTGACGTCAGGAGTATTATAATTACAGTTTCAAATTTCTAAATCGCTGAAACCATTAGGTACGGGGGAACCATTATTGTGGATAGAAATTTATCCAAGGGGTGAATCCTTTATAGGTAGGGCTACTCAATGGCCCGAATCCGACAGCTAACCTCGTAAGCGTTATATGAGAAGGAAGGTGGAGCTTGTGACACAAAAAAATTAAAGTGTCTACAGGTCTATTTAACTATGACTTGTAGACACTTTTTTGTTTTCTGTAAATGTATTATTCATAAAAATCTTTCTTAAGCGGGAAAGATAAAATTAAAGGAAAATAAGCAGGCGGGTGAGTTTTTATATGATTTCGTCTATAAAACGATTATTAATTGGACGTCCATTAAAAAGCAATGAAATAGGTGAACAAAAGCTTAATAAAACGAAAGCTTTAGCAATCCTATCCTCTGATGCTCTTTCATCAGTGGCATATGGTCCAGAGCAAATATTAATTGTATTGGTTACTGTAGGGGCTGCTGCCATTTGGTATTCAATTCCTATCGCAGTAGGAGTTTTAATACTACTGTCGGCGCTCATCTTGTCTTATCGTCAAATTATTTATGCTTATCCTCATGGAGGAGGGGCATATATTGTTTCAAAAAGTAATTTAGGCGTTAATCCAGGCTTAATTGCTGGTGGTTCTCTTTTAGTAGACTATATTTTAACTGTTGCGGTTAGTGTTTCTGCCGGGACAGATGCAATAACTTCAGCGTTTCCTACTTTACATGGCTATAATGTAGAAATTGCCATTGGATTTGTGATTTTACTTACGTTGTTAAATTTAAGAGGAGTAACGGAGTCAGCTTCAATATTAGCTTATCCTGTTTACTTATTCGTTTTAGCTCTGTTTCTTTTAATAGGGGTAGGAATATACAATGTTATAATAGGAGGAGTTCCAACAGAAGCACACACTCCAATAGGGACACCTGTTGCTGGGATTAGTTTATTTATACTATTAAGGGCTTTTGCCTCAGGAAGTTCTGCCTTAACAGGTGTAGAAGCGATATCGAATGCAATTCCTAACTTCAAAAACCCAGCACCAAAAAATGCTGCTAAAACGTTAATGTTTATGGGTATTTTACTTGCTATCCTGTTTTCAGGAATCGTATTTTTAGCCTATTCGTATGGAATCACTCCAAGTGGAGAAGTAACGGTTGTTTCACAAATTGCTGAGGAAATTTTCGGACGGAATATCATGTATTTCTTTATTCAAGGAACTACAGCGTTAATATTAATTCTTGCAGCAAATACTGGTTATTCTGCTTTTCCTTTACTTGCAGTTAATCTAGCAAAAGATAAGTTTATACCACGAATGTTCTTGATTAGAGGGGATCGATTAGGTTATTCGAACGGGATTATCATCCTTGGAATTGCTTCAATCATCTTAATTGTCGCATTTCATGCAAAAACAGAGCATCTAATACCTCTATATGCAGTCGGAGTATTTTTGCCATTTACTCTGTCTCAATCGGGAATGATGGTTAAATGGCTAAGAGAAAAGCCTGAGGGATGGATTACTAAATTTATTATCAATACAATGGGTGCAGTAATCTGCTTTATTGTTACTTTAATGTTTTTCTTAACAAAATTCTCACAAGTATGGTCAATTTTAATATTTTTACCGATTATAGTTCTTTTGTTTCATAGAATTAGAAAGCATTATGAAGCAGTCGGTGAACAGCTTCGACTTACAACTTGTGAACCAACTTTACCGATCGAAGGTAATGTTATGATATTGCCTGTTGCTGGTATTACTCATGTTGTTGAGAATTCCTTGAATTACGCTAAATCTCTTTCACCAAATCAAATTATTGCTGTTTATGTTTCATTTGATAGAGAGGACGAGAAAAGATTTGAAGAAAAATGGAAGAAATGGCAACCAGATATAAGGCTTGTGACACTGCACTCTCCATATAGAAGTATTATCAATCCACTTAGCAAATTTGTTAATACAGTAGAGCATAAAGCAAGGGAAGGGAATTATCAGGTAACAGTTGTCATTCCACAATTTATCCCTAAAAAAGGATGGCAGAATATCCTGCACAATCAATCGAGTCTCCTTATTCGTGCTTTCTTACTGTATCGGAGAGACGTCGTTGTCACAACAGTACCATATCATTTAAAAAAATAATGGCATCTAATAACAAGGAGTTGTTTTGCCAACTCCTTATTGTGTTTTATAAGGATTAACAAATTGTATCGTGTGTGAACATAACACTAGGTTAAATAAAAGATTATTTTGTTAATCTATTTCTTTAATTAAAAATAATTGTGATATTATAAACATTGACATAATAAAAATCTTTCAATGAAGAGAATTATTAATCTAATGGGGTAAAGTATTTACGCTTTAATGATAAAAATGAGAAGTCTTTTCTAAAATTCTCTTTCCTAATAGTTTATTTTTTAATAATTTCTTTAAATGATAAAATATACTATTATGAATATTAACAATTTATATAGTTTAATGTTTTGTATAAATCGATAGTTTTAGACTAATAGCTTCATAAATTTCTCTTAATATAGTAATCAAGTTAAATTAATATGACAATTTCATTAAAGATTCAGGAAATGCTTGAACTATATAAAATTATACACTACAATACGTAGTGGAAGGTGATTTGATTGGATATAAAGAAGTTCAATTATTCTGGGGAAGGTCTCTCAAGATTTTTTGGTCCTCTAGAAGCAAAAATACTCGAGCTTCTCTGGGAAGGGGAGGAATTGAGTATTAAAGAGGTTCAACAACGACTTGAAGCTGAAAAGAAAGTAAACTTTAATACTGTCATGACTGTAATGAAAAGATTAGTAGATAAAGGTGTTTTACAAAGACGAACAAAAGGGAGAACTTCTTTCTTTAAGCCAATCCAGTCGAGAGATGAATTTTTTGAAGCACAATCAAAAAAGCTTACAGAAAATTTACTAGATGAATTTGGTGGAGTCGTCATAACACATATGCTAGATTCATTAACAGATGTTGATGAAAAATTGATGGACCAATTAGAGCAAAAATTAAAGCAGTTAAAAAAGGATAAAACATGATGTGGTGGAAAAAGAAATCAGTATACCTTTTAACTCTCAGTCTACTATTAGCAACATGTGTATGGATACAAATGGGAATGTTTTTGACACATTTGATTTTTGGAGTACATATAAAGTTAAACATTTTCAAATTTTGTTTAAGTTTATTTCGTGAGAATTCAATTTATTATGTTATCGCAATTTCGATCATTAATGCGATAATTGCTTTTACATTAGTATTGACAGTATTCAAAATAGTTGAGCAGTTTATTTTGTTTTTTAAATTAAAAAAGCGATTATTGATGATAAAAGACAGCGAATTAACGAGAATTTACAGTGAAAAATATAGGCTCAAAAATCAACTATTTATTGTGAAGAATGAACAATCACTTGCTTTTACAATGGGTATAAGACATCCATCAATTGTTTTATCAACAACTTTAATTGATTTACTAGAGGAAGATGAATTAAAGGCAGTTATTGAGCATGAAAGATTTCATCAAAATAATCGAGACCCGTTAATGATCTTTATACTTCAAATCATCGCTCAGTCGTTATGGTTTATTCCGCTTACGAAGTGGTGCTATCAAAATTACAAAATCATTTGTGAAATTCTTGCAGATGAATATGCGATTAAGCATATGGGTTCTCAAATAGGATTAAGCAGTGCACTCCTAAAGCTTATTCGACACCATCTTGCTAATAAACCGGTTCCTTTAGCCGTTCAGTTCTCAGGAGAATCGATTAACTATAGGTTGCAGCAATTGGTGAGTCCAAACAGAGACATTCCTGTAAAAATAAAACCTATTTCAATTTTTATTTCTATTTATGTACTGCTTTTATTCATAGGCATGATGTTTATTACTCTTGCCTAAAATTTTTTATAAATTAACACTACTATATGTAGTGTAAAAATCATTAGGAGGAATTACAAGATGAACAAAACTGGAGAAATTGGAGCAGTGATTTTAAGGCTTGTGTTAGGTTTTACTTTCTTTATGCATGGCTTTGACAAGTTTCAAGGGGGAATTGAGAATACGGCTGGATTTTTCTCGTCTTTAGGCTTGCCAGGATTTATGGCATATATAGTAGGTGGCATTGAAGTTGTTGGGGGCATTGCCGTGATTATCGGTCTCGGAACAAGGATTATTTCTGCTTTATTTGCGGTTATTATGCTTGGTGCGATTTTGATGGTTAAAATCGGAAATGGTTTTCTAGGTGGATATGAGCTTGATATCGTATTAATGGCAGTTGCAATTTATCTTTTCTTCAAAGGAAATACGATCTTAAGTATTGATTCCAAGCTACCTAAACGGTCATTTAAAACAGTTGAGGAAAAACTATAAAAATTTTATCTAAGGAAAAGCTGGATGACCCACCAACAAGATGAAACAGTGCTTTCTTTACTTATATTAAAAAGATAAACTTTCGTAAAAAACTTACTCGTTTTTAAAAAAAGGAAGGTCAATAAAATGAAAAAGATATTAATTTTTGGCGCTTTGATCCTTGTTCTTTTCGGATCATTAACTTTTATGACAATCTATCAAAATAAACAGGCTGCAGAAGGGAATGTATACGGGAAAAGTGAGTTAAATCCTGCAACGATTGAACAATTAGACGACCCTAATTATCAGAATATTATACTTCCAGAAGAACTAGAAACAAAATTAGAAAATAAAGAGGATACATTTGTTTACTTCTTTAGCCCAACATGTGTTCATTGTAAAGCAACAACACCTATCCTTATGCCTGTAGCTGAAGATGTAGATGTTGAAATTGAACAATTCAACTTATTAGAATTTGACGATGGTTGGAATCGTTATGGAATTGAAGCTACTCCAACACTTGTTCACTTTAAAGATGGTAAGGAGGTTGATCGAACAGAAGGGGCTAATACAGAAGACTATTTCCGTAATCTATTAAATGAATGGAAAAACATATAATATAGAAAAGCGATGTATCAATCTTTATTCAGTTGATACATCGCTTTTTTTATTCGTATTATTTAGAAATACACGCTAAAAAAGACACTTTATTTTTTAACAGGAAGTGTCTTTTATTCATTACTATGAAAACAATGATTGCAATATAAAGGTATTTTCGATTACAAAAACAGATTTTAAATCAAAAAACAAGCGACAATCTTTTATATACTCAAATCAAAATCCCTCCGAAATGTCAATTTTCACCTTTCAAACTGTCTAAAAAGTCTTTTACCTCTTCAACAGATAAACCTAATTCCTTTGCTTCCAAAAATAGTTCAATCCAATCCTCTCGTGTGCAAATTGTCATAACCTCCAAGCTTACCAAATTCTACTATTATGATCATGATGACGTATAAAAATTTAGTTTTGTTTCATTGTTTTTAGTATTATGTAGAAAATAGGCAAAAAGTGCTGTGAACATTTATTTGCAAATTAGAAACAGTCTTGTTACCATTATTTTGGGTGTAATCCCTATTGCTTTAAAAAGGAGTTATCCTGATGATTATTCAATTCATTCGTTATAGATAAAAATCGGTATAGACATAATGCTTCAAATCCACTTATTTTTTTAAAAAAATATAAGAGGGTTTATTTGTCTATGCCTTTTTCATTTATTAAAAAACGAATGAATGAGGTGACTTCTTTGTTACAAGAAAATAAAAGAATAATGAGTGCAAGTTTTGTAAGGAAATATGAATCGATTTTTGCTTGTCCTATTTGTCATTCATCTATGAAGGTAATCGATTTAAAAAGCTTAATTTGCTTAAATTTTCATACGTTTGATTTTGCTAAGCAAGGATATATTAATTTAACGACTAAATATGTCAAAAGCAAATACAGCAAGGAACTTTTTGAGGCACGAAGAAGGCTTTTTAACGAAAGTGATTTTTTTAAGCCTTTGAGCCAAACGATAGCAAATATCATAAATAAACATATTGGTAAAACAAAAAAAACAAGCTCAATTCTTGATATGGGGTGTGGTGAAGGTTCACATCTTGATACTATTTGCAATATTGTCAACTCTGTCCATTATCATAAAGTAGTTGGAGTTGGGCTCGATCTTTCTAAAGAAGGAATCTTATTAGCTGCAAAGAACTATCCAGAGCATATTTGGGCTGTTGCAGACCTAGCAAACACACCTTTTAAGCAGGAACAGTTTGATTTTATTCTGAATATCTTATCACCTTCAAACTATGCAGAATTTAATAGATTGATGCATGAGGACGGCTTAGTGATTAAAGTTGTTCCTCAAAGTGGGTACTTAAAAGAGTTAAGGGAGCATCTTTCTCTAAAACCAGAAAAAACGAGCTATTCTAATAAAGAGATAGTGGATAGGTTTACCGAAAGTTTTCAATTAGTAGATATCTCAAGATTAAGCTATATAGCAAGACTAAATAAATCATCTATACAGTCGTTAGTTCAAATGACGCCGTTAACTTGGGGGACAACAGAAGAACGATTAAAATCTTTTATAAAGGATTCTGCTCAAATTACTATCGACTTTGATCTATTAGTCGGGAAAAAACAAGTAAGCAAGGGAAATATTTAGAGAAAATATAATTTTGCTAGTTGTTATTCAGACCAATTGCGATCTTTTGTTTATCTTGCGTTCCTACAGTATGCGGGAACGCATTTATTTTTTGTTATCGATTCAATAGCTGAAGAAGGGTTGAGGATATTGGTGAAAAATGAAATTCATGAATTATTAGAAAATCATGATGCTTTTGCCAGACAAATTGCAAATGCTAAATTAGCAAATTTATCCTTTAATGTATATGAGCATTGGGAGAATCGCGAGCGAATACAAATAATACTTGCTGAAAGAAATCAATTTGATTCGATGCAAGAAGCATTTTCTGCAATCTTTAAAAAAGAATTATTTATCCAAGAGGAATGGGATACGAGTGAAGAGCCCGACCCTACTGATGAAGAATGGCTTACCGCTTTAGAAAATATCTGGATCAATGAGTATTTTCCGAGAGATGACCCATACGAACATGTTTTTATTGAATTAATTAATGATGATTTTGTTAGCAGTTTTAAACGTATTTTATATAAAGTGAATGCTGCTGAAAGAATAATTAGCGGAGTAAATCAACTTAGGGCAATACGAGTTAAAAAAGGGCATCTATATGAATACATATTTGGGCAGACACATAGTCAATATTTTTTGTTTCAGTGGGCAATTTGTACTTAACAAACGTTGATGCTTTTTGTTGAAATTTTTTCAATGAATTTGTTGTATTTTACCAATTATAAAAGTATGATAAAACTAGAGATGTATTGAAAGGGGAATTAAGATTCTACATGTGGAAAGTCCTGTAATGAACAATTAATAAAAATAAATAGATTACGTATACCTAATAAAGGGGTAGTCTGTCTATTTATTTAAATTAAAATCATTACAGGGATGCATGGTGTGGAGTTATAATATCCAAAAACTGGGCAGTCCTTTTCGGGAGTGCTCAATTTTTTTTATAATATATACATCTCTTGAACCACATCAAGTATCCCTATTAATTGGGGGGTATATCAATGAATTATTTACAAGGTAAAATTGCAATCGTTACAGGTGTAAGCGGTGAAAAAGAGATCGGAACGGCTATTTGCCGTAAATTAGCTTCTTATGGTACAAATATTTTCTTTACACATTGGAATTCTAATCATGATTGGATAATTAATTTCCGCCAAGAGATCGAAAATATGAATGTGCTGTGTGGAGAAATCAAAATAGATTTATCTGATGCAAATGCCGCATGTACAATCCTGAATCGTGTTTCTGACAAATTAGGCGAGCCGTCTATTTTAGTCAATAATGCAGCACATTCTACAAGTGATGGTTATTTACAGTTAGATGCTAAAACACTTGATCAACATTATGCTGTTAATATGAGAGCAACGTTTCTTCTATCTGTTGAATTTGCCCGTCGATTTGAAAAATCCAATTTACTATCAGGAAGAATAATCAATATAACATCAGGACAAGATTTAGGCCCAATGCCAGGAGAGTTAGCTTATTCTGCAACTAAAGGAGCAATTTCAGCTTTTACTAGATCGTTGGCACAAGAACTTGCACCATTCGGCATTACTGTAAATGCAGTAAATCCAGGACCAACTGATTCGACTTGGATGACTGATGAAATAAGAACATTTCTTTTGCCAAAATTTCCGATGGGACGCATTGGTGAACCAGACGATGCGGCGCGAATTATCGCTTTTCTAGCAAGTGATGAGGCTAAATGGATAACTGGACAAATTATTCATTCAGAAGGCGGATTTATACGCGGATAAAGTAGATTAGTAGCTAGAATGTAGAGATAGTTAGTTCGCTATTCTTGATACAGCTCTTTGTTTTTTAAAAGTTGTATAGATAGGGGCCGATATTTTGAATACTAAATTGATAATAGTAGAAGGGCTTCCTGGGTTTGGGAAATCTACGACTGCATGTATCCTCAATGATATTCTAATTGAAAAAAATATCCTTTCTGAGTTAATTCTAGAAGGAAATTTAAATCACCCTGCTGATTATGATGGGGTAGCTTGTTTTACGATTAAAGAATTCGAAAGTTTGTTAGTGAATAGTGGTCATTTTAAAGAAGTCTTTCTAGAAAAAGTTACGATAATGGGTAGCAATTACTTATTATCGTATAAAAAAATAAAAAATGAATATGGCGCAAATTTCCCTGACAAATTATTTAATATGATTATAAAAAATGATATTTATGAATTACCATTTGAAGTAAATAAGCAATTAATCACTGAAAAATGGAGAAAGTTTGCAGAAAAGGCAGAAAATCAAAATCTCACGTATATTTTTGAATGCTGCTTTATACAAAATCCAGTAACAATCGGAATGATTAAATATGGTGAGAAAAAAGAGAACGTTGCAAATTATGTGCTCGCATTAACGGAAATCATCGAAAATTTAAATCCAATCTTGATTTATATCGATCAGGATGATTTGGAATTTTCATTCAAAAAGGCTGTTAAAGAACGCTCAAAAGAGTGGTCTGATGGGTTTATTGACTATTATACAACTCAAGGATATGGAAAAATGAATGGCTACAAAGGTTTCGATGGAGCGATAAAAGTGTTAGAAGCAAGACGTGATATTGAAAGCGAAATATTTGATAGACTTAAAATAAAAAAGGTGAAAATCAATAATTCACTATATGAACCGAGTAAATATAAGTCAATGATAATTGAAAATTTAAAGTTTTTTGGGATTTAGCTAAATAGTAGAGCCGACTTCTTTATATTTCTTTAAAGATTAGTGCACTTTCATGTAATATACGAAACTATCATTATAAAAATAGGAGAAGAGATAATGAGCAGACCAGAGCTATTTATTACTTTAGTCGTTGGAGAGAATTGTGATATGTCTGCGCTTGCACTTCGTTCAATACTTGAATGTTTTGGAGCAAAAGTTTCTGTACATTGGGTTGGTCGACCTAACGATTTTATTGATGTTCTATCAGGTGAGTATTTAGATAAGCAATGTGACTACTTAATATTCGATTTTCACGGTGATGAAGGACGTTTTTGGATGACAGAATTAGCTGATGATATTTATGAGACAAATGAACCAAAGGATAAGTATTTTGATTATCAACAGGTCAAAAAATATACAAAATTAAAAAATATTCATATCATTGGCAATGGATGTACTTTAGGTCATAAAAATCTTGCGGATGCATTTCTTAATAGCGGCTGTAAATCTTATATTGGCCCAAATGATTATATTGATGGTAATGCCGCATTGATGTTTATTACAAGATTAATGTATGAAGTAATCAATAACAAAAAGAGTCTTGAAGGAGCATTTCAAATCGCAAAATCAATTGATCAGGAGACAGAGATGTATCAATTATATTTAGCAAAATCGTTTTAAGATGTTTATTGTTAGCTTAATAATATGGCGTATCTACATAAAGTGGAAACGCCATTATTTTTTGAAGGAAGACATGAATCATGAGGAGAGGTAACAACATGCTCGACACAAGTCTAGTAAAATCACTTATAATAGATCGTTCAATATTACATATGAACGATCCAAAAGTGTACGAATATTGGGAAAGATTAACTGAATTACTCAGCAGAAACGTTGAAGATACAATTCATTATCTTAATAATTGTTCAGAGGAAGAAATTTATTGGCTAAGTGAAATTTTTGAGGACATTTCAGCTAAAGTAAATAGCCAGAAGTATATTGAGTGCCTAAAAAATTTAGATAAGAAATATTCGAACTTAAATTTGTCAATGGATATTAAAGTAGCTGAAGAATGGATGGAAGGTTAGTAACAGAAAAATGTTATTTGAAAAGGCAAACCTAATAATATTCAGTCAATAGGAGAACACAGCGTTGTTAATTTAAATTTTCTAATCATCTTCATTGTTTTTGTACACTTTTTGTACTATTTTTTCTATAATATGACCGAAAAAACCAAATAGAATCCCTAAAAAAATCCCACTATAAATTAGACTGTTAAAAAAGTTTAATGCAACACCAATCGTCATACCTACAGCTAACCCAAAGAAAAATCCAAGCTTTTCAACAGTCTTTTTTGGCTTTTTTATTCCTTTTATTTTTAATGCATGATTAATTTCTTTTGCTCTGTTGTATGAATGCCACATTGAAAAGGCATAAGCTGATGGATAAAACAAACCCCACTGCAAGTTTTGTACTTCATAAGATTCCTCAAGCTCAAAATTAATTGCTAAAAATAAAGAGAAGTTTAAATTTGTCATATTATTTATTGTAATTTCCCAAACAATTAGCAAAATACCGATGATATAGTCACGGTTATATAAATGTCCGAATCCTGGAAGTGTAATCGACCATAATAAAGCTGCAATTGGTGATTTATATGTATTTGGATTTTTTCTAAAAAACATCTTTTGCCCCTATTATTTATGTTAGTTTACATTATTTTTTCCAAATTGCCGACATTCATACGAAAGTTATTCTCAGTGTTGGGAATGGTATTTGACTGCTAACATTTAATGGGGTAATTAGAAGTATAAACCTATTTTATACCGATCCTTTAGATTGTTGTAAATGGTTATATTCGGTAATGTATGCTCCATATAAACGAAAGGAGCAATGAATAGGTGCTGCTCATGTTGTCCCATAGTAAAAACACAAACATCTTTATACATTAAATTTTTGGAGGTTGTTTGTTAACATGTTATTTCAGGAAAAGTTAATTGAATCCATTAAAAAGAAATGTGAAAACGATCGAATTGTTTCTGCATGCATGATGTATGGTTCGTTTACGAAAGGTGAGGGAGACCAATATTCGGATGTTGAGTTTTATCTTTTTCTAAAAGAGAATGAAATTCATAACTTTAAATCATCTGAATGGATGAACGATATTGCATCGTATGATTTACTATTCTTTAACGAATTTGGTTCAGAGGTTGTTGTATTCTCCAATTTAATTAGAGGTGAATTCCACTTTCTTCCGGAATCTGAAATGGATATTATAAAAACATTTAAAGTAACAGGTGTTTTTCCAGATACAAAATCGATGTTTATTTATGATATCACTGGTAAACTAAAGCCATTATTAGATGAACTGAAAGGTGAAGGACCAGAAAGAATGACAAACGATCATGTCAATTTTGCCTTTAATAATTTTGTTAATGCATGGATTATGGGAGTGAATGTACTGAAAAGGGGAGAACATGCGCGTTCACTTGAATGCCTCTCATATGTCCAGAAGTATGTACTACAGCTGCTCAGAATTCAAGAAAAAACTACAGATCGATGGCTAAACGCGACAAAAAACTTAGAGGCAGATTTATCAGATAAAGCTTATCGTAAATATGCTTCAACAACTGCAAAGCTAGATGCAGGAGAACTTTATAATGCATATTCAAATGCACTACGAATAGTCGAGGATTTAATTCATGCTCTTACAAGCGAATATCAATTTGATATTAATAGAGGCTTCAAGAATAAATTACATTCTCACCTAAACGATTTATTTAGTAGCCTTGAATAGTAGAAAGAACTTTCAAAAGGGTAGCCTAAAATAATACTTTGAGGTATCCTTACTTTCATTTATACAGATTTTTTACCAAGCTGATGTGACAATTTAAGCTCATTTATTTGACATTCATGATACTAGTTTAAATTGCAATAGGAATTTATTGGATAATCATGTTAAACTTTTAAGTGTGATTAATCGTTATAAATTGCTAGATTTCTGTGGAGGTATTTACTTATGAAGAACCAATCTCTTATAGAAGTTTTGTTTAGATTTTATGGAGTTCTTTACGTGTTTATATATATCGGGTTTATTTTGCTTATCAGTTTAGCACATTCCTCTTTTAATATAATAAGTATTCTCGCGATTCTAGTTCCGTTTATTATTTTGCTTTTATTTGTACTAGTTTTATCGAAAAGCAAATATCTCAACGTAAGTAGTGAGAGAAAAACAAAGAACAAACTAAAACACATTGCAATGATTGGGAGTATCCCAACAATTGTTTGTATGGTAATGTTAGGAATTAATGAATATAAGTCATCCTTTAATACGAATAGATGGTTAACTAGTCTTTCTGAACGAGTGTATATGGTTGATAATTTATTATCAACCTATGATTTAAAAGGAAAAACAAAAAGTGAGGTAATTGAGCTATTAGGATCACCAACAGATACAGGATATTTTAAGACTAAAACAAATATTGTCTATTATCTTGGGAATGAAAGAGGTCTTATTTCAATTGATAGTGAATGGCTCGTGATCGACTTTGATGAAGGAGAAAGGGTTGTTAATTATAGCGTTCGTACGGATTAATTAACTGCTTGCTTTGCTTTAAAAGTAATTATAAAAATAATTAGCAAAGAGGAGTTTTCTCTAAGATTTCCTCTATATAATTTTGTAAGAGCACTACTGACAGTTTGCAAAATAATACTTTTAGTAGTGCTCTTTTAAAGGATAGCTAGTATATTAAAGTGATTCTTACGATTTCTTCTCCAAAATTTACTTCAATTTGATTTTCGGCACTATCGAGCGCTTCATAGCTTATTTGGTGAACTAGAACATTTTCTTTAATAAGCTCTTCAAAACGTTTTATCGTTTTAATGCTGCATTCAGTTGCAGAAACATTAATTCCAATATATTTTTCTATAGGTAAATCCAAAATTTTACGAGTATCTTGAATAGATCTAATTAATTCTCTAACTTGACCTTCTTCAACAAGTTGGGGAGTTAGTGTTAAATCTACTAACACCTTTAAGTGCTCATCCCCAGCTATCTCAAAATTAGATGAAACTTGATATTCAACAGTTATATGGTCCTTTTTAATCAGTATCAATTGTCCTTTAACGTTAATTTGCTGTTGACCTTTTTCTAATAAGGACGTTATTTCAGTATTAGACATATTATTTACATAGTCCTTTACAGCATTAACCATTTTACCAAAGGCTGCACCTGCAGTTTTAAAATTTAGTTTGATGCTAGGTGTTAAGTAAGTTGATAAATCATTTGTATAAATAACATCTTTAACATTTAGTTCGTCTTTAATGATCGTAGAATATTCATTTAAAACAGGATATTCTTTATTTGTCCATACTACCATTTGTTTTAAAGGTTGTTTAACCTTCAAATTTTTTGCATTTCGAATACTCCGACCATATTCAACTATTTTTAGGATCGTTTTCATATCTGTTTCTAATTGTGGTTTAATCATAGAAAGATTAGCATTCGGGTAGTTTTGTAAATGGACACTACTTTGAGTTAATTTTAAATAGATATCCTCTGCAACATAAGGTACAAAAGGGGCTAACAATCGACTAATTGTTGATAGTGTTTCAAATAATGTAGAGTATGCCGATCGTTTATCTTCAGAAAGTCCAGTAGCCCAAAAACGATTTCTTGATCGTCGTACATACCAATTGCTTAATTGTTCGACTAATGCTGCAATTTCCCGTGTTGCTTGAGTAAACTGATAATTATCCATGTAATCATTAACGAGCTTAACCGTACTATGCAAGCGGGAAAGTATCCATTCGTCTAAGATTGTTTTTTTACCTGATTGTTGACTATCATATACAAATCCATCAATTTTTGCGTACATTAAATAAAATTTACACGTATTATCTAACGTATCTATTAATTTTGATTTTGCCTCTTGTACAATTTTTATTGAAAAGCGTTTCGGATTCCAAGGTGAACTATCGACTAAAAATGCCCAGCGAAGAGAATCTGCACCAAATTTTTCTATAAGTTCAACAGGGTTTAAAGTATTTCCTTTACTTTTAGACATTTTTTGGCCATTTTCATCGAGTATATGCCCTAGAGAAAGGACATTCTTATATGGTGCTTTTCCTTTAAATAGAGTAGAAACTGCGAGTAGGCTATAGAAAAATCCCCTCGTCTGATCAATTCCTTCAATGACGACATCTCCTGGAAATTGCGATATGAATTTTTCTTCATTCTCAAATGGATAGTGGTATTGAGCAAATGGCATCGAGCCACTATCAAACCAAACATCAATCACTTCAGGAGTTCGATTCATGACAGCTTTACATTTCGGACAAGTACACTGTACCTCATCAATATATGGCTTATGCAACTCCAAATCATTTGGTATTGGTGAAGTCGTAAATTTTTGAAGTTCCTTTATACTGTTAGGAACTAATTCATGATTACAATTAGAGCATATCCAAACATTTAGAGGCGTACCCCAATAACGGTTTCTACTTATATTCCAATCAATAAGGTTTTTTAAGAAATTACCAAAGCGTCCATCTTTAATATGCTCCGGATACCAATTTACAGTTCCATTGTTTTCTAGGATGTTATCTTTTAAAGATGACATCTTAATAAACCAACTTTCAGTTGCATAGTAAAGCAAAGGGGAGTCACATCTCCAGCAATGCGGGTAGCTATGTTCATATTTTTCTTTATGAAATAGAATGCCTCGTTCAGAAAGCATTTTAATAATATCTACATCACAATCTTTCACAAATCGTCCAGTAAGTTCTTTTACTTCAACGGTGTATCTGCCTTGTTGATCCACTAAATTGATAAACGATAAACCATTTTGCTGAACAACCTTATAATCTTCTTCCCCATAAGCGGGTGCAATGTGAACAATTCCTGTTCCGCTATCATCTGTTACATAATCTGCTAATACGACATAATGTCCATTTTTAACATTCACATAGTTAAATGGTGATTCATATCGTGTTCCTTCAAATTCGTGACCACTATGTTCGCTTAAAACAAGTACATGTTCCCCAAGAACCTTTTCTACTAAAGATTTCGCTACAATATAGATCTGATTCTCTTTTTGTACTCTGACATACGTTAAATTTGGATTAACAGTAAGGGCAACATTTGCGGGTAAAGTCCATGGTGTTGTTGTCCAGCCTAAGAAATATTCTTCTTCAGCATCTATTCGCTTAAATTTTACGGTAACTGATAAATCTTTTACATCTCTATAACCTTGTGCTACTTCGTGTGAACTTAAGGTTGTTTGGCAACTAGGGCAATATGGTGAAACGCGATGACCATTATACAAAAGACCAAATTTGTGAACTTTACTTAGAATGTTCCATACACTTTCAATATAATTGTTACTTAAAGTTAAATATGGATTATCCATGTCTACCCAATAACCTAGTTCCTCTGTAAATGATCGCCATTTTTTCTCGTAGGTAAAAACACTTTCTTTACATTTTTCAATAAAACGCTCGACACCATAACGCTCAATCTCTTGCTTCCCTGAAATTCCAAGTTGTTTTTCAATACCAAGTTCGACAGGAAGGCCATGTGTATCCCAGCCTGCCTTTCTCTCAACTTGAAAGCCTTTCATCGTCTTGTAACGTGCTACAACATCTTTAATTGTACGTCCAAATGCATGGCCAACATGGGGAAGACCATTTGCAGTTGGAGGTCCTTCATAAAAAACAAAAGGTGGTTTCCCTTGCTTTATTTCAACTGATTTCTGAAAGATGTTCTCTTCAGTCCAATAATTACGGATACGCTTCTCACGCTGTACAACTGTTTCTTTGCCCTCATTAGCATTCACTGATATCGCTCCTATTCAAAATGAAATATAAAAACATACAAAAAACCCCGTCCCAAGAAAGGGACGGGGTTAACCGCGATACCACCCTAATTCTATTGATCCGAACCAATAGCACTTAGCAACGTACAATCATACGTGTTCCTTTTAACGGTAGACTCCCGGCTAGACTTACTTAAAAATTCAGCCTAGCTTCTCAGAGAGGATTTTCACGTAACACTTGAACACTGACTTGCACCAAATGTCAGCTCTCTGTGGATCAAGACGAAACGCTACTCTTTCTCATCAACGAATTTGTATGCTTTTATTGAGATTCATTTTAACAGAAGTAATCTGGGGAGGTCAATTTTATTTTTTGTTAAATATTTGTAAAATAATCGAATGCAGAAATTGATTGACGAGTAGGAGTATGGGTAATCGACACTACATAAATATCAATTAACTATTTATTGTTGAGCAGAGACATGCAATTTTAAAATTGTAATTTATAAATTTTTTCCTTAACATGCAGCATAAGCTGTAAAGGAGTTCCATATATCTATATACTTCAATCTAAAACTAAGTTTCTTATTTTATGAACAATAACATGAAAATAGGCTTTTTTTCATACTATATTTTGGAGGTGAAAAAATGGCGAGAGCAAGTTACCGAAGTTCAGACGTTGACTTAATGGCAAGGATGATGAGGGCAGAGGCTGAAGGTGAAGGGAAACAAGGTATGCTGTATGTCGGTAATGTCATTGTTAATCGTCTTACAGCCAATTGTTTAGACTTTAGAAATTTAAGAACAATTCCACAAGTTATTTATCAAGTACAGGGAGGGAATTATTCTTTCGAAGCTGTGCAAAAAGGAAATGTTTTTTATCAAAGAGCGAGAGAATCTGAAAGAAGACTAGCAAGACAAAACTTAGAGTTTTGGCGACAACACCCTGGTAAATACGCTCTATGGTATTTTAATCCCTATGCTCCATGCCCTCCAACTTGGTACGATCAACCATTTGCTGGTCAATTTAAAAATCATTGTTATTATGAACCACAGCCTGGAACATGTGAGGGTGTTTATACAGGTTAAGCATACTTTTCGAATGCTGCGACAATAAGCTAAAGAAGCGGTTCATTTTGGGAACCCATCTGGTACACTTTTTCGTAAGGGTTCCCTTACCGCATGAAACAATAACGATATCATGATAGATTATGAGTATTTGACTTAGGTGAAGACGTTACAGCAAACGTTTCTCTTGTCCTTGTTCTTCTTGTTAAAGAAAAGGCAGCACATAGCAATGAAATAATGACAATTCCCGCACCAACAAAGGCTGTTTTAGATACAGTACCTGTTTGGTTTAACACGATACCACCGAATGCTGAACCAAGGGAAATACCGATTTGTAATGCAGAGTTGTTAAAGCTTTGCTGTATGTCAGAAGTAGCAGGATCTGTTTGAATTAAGTAGCTTTGTTGAGGTGGTGCTAAACTCCAGCTCAAAGCAGCCCAGACCATCATCACCGGTATGAAGATGACCAATGAAAATGTCGTAAATGGCAATATAAATAGCACAATAGCAAATGCACTAATTACTACGATAATGCTTTTACGTGCTCCAATCGAATCTGATAATATTCCCCCAAAGGCGCCGCCACTAACTGCTGCAATCCCAAATATTAAATAGCAAATACTAATCCAATTGGAATTTAAATGGAGTTCCGATTGTAAAAATGGAGTGAAATAGGCATAAAGCGTGTAATGGCCTGCTAGCATAAACATTGTTGCTAGGTGAGCGCTACCTAACTTTGCACTACCGACAGCCCGTAATTGTTGTGAAAGTGGAATCGTCTTTTCCCCAGGAATTTGCTCCAAAAAGATTGAAATAAGTAAAAAGGAACCAATGGATAAAATCGCAATTCCTAGGAAAATGACACGCCAACCAAATGAATTGGAGATCAAGATCCCGAGCGGTACACCCATTACAAGTGACGAACTAATGCCCATATAAATAAGCCCTAAAGCTTTAGCACGATGTGTTGGAGCAACAATTTTAGCAGCGATCGTTAACGATAACACAACGATCAAAGCTGTACTCATTGCAGTTAAAACTCTTGCCAGCATCATAACGGTAAAACTTGTACTAAAATATGTCATCATATTCCCGATAAAGAAAACAAACAAGGAAGCAAGATAGAGTTTTTTTCGCTCTATTTTGTTAGTTATGACAAGGAGCACAGGGCCTGCAACAGCATAAATTAGTGCGAAAACAGTAATGAGCTGGCCAGCAGTGCTTAATGAGATTTGAAAATCAACTGCAATCGTTGGCAGAATCCCGCCTACAATTAATTCAACAAGTCCAACAGCGACAGTTGACAATGCAAGGATAAAAACTTTTACATTCATCGTTTATATTTCTTCCTTTCTAAAAAATATTTAAAATAAATAAAAAAATCCTGATTACAAAAAATGATCAATTCATTTTCTGTAGTCAGGATTTTATGGTTCCTGGTAGAGACCCTCAAGCCTTATTCTTGAGGTTATACAGGTATTAACAAATTTGTTTCTGAAAAGGACAATATAGAGTTTACTAGATTTCATCTTTTTTTTCAATCCTTATATTTGATCTTAATCATAGCATCGTAAAAATTATTAGAATAAACGGTGGAACTTTATTCATTTTCAATTATTAGGTTCGTGTTTTAAGAGCATTTTAATTATCACTGTAAGGAGGTGGATATGTATGGGAGTTGATGTTATTTTTATCATAACAATTATCGTTGCAATAATATTTTTATCCATAGCAGTTTTTCAAGTGTTACTTTCATTAGGATACCCACTTGGTGAATTTGCAATGGGGGGATATTTTAAGGTATTACCAAAAAAATTACGTATGATAAGTGCGGTAAATGCAATCATTCTTTTATTGATGGCTTTTGTTTTTCTCGTTGATTCCAAGGTGATAATTGCTTATACGTTTTTACCAACAAACATACTCGTTTGGGCAATAACTATTTTTCTTGGCGTAAATTCAATAGCAAATTTAATGTCTCAAAGTAAGAAGGAAAGACTTGTTATGACACCATTGTCGACGATTACGTTTCTTTTATGTTTAGTCATTTCACTATCATAAGATACGAAACTTTACCTAAGGTTTACCGTAGTAAATACGAACACCTAAAAAAAGGAGGGAAGATGATGAATGTGGCAAGTAATCAAGGTGAAACAATTACTGTAGTATTTGTTTATCAAAAAACTGAACAAACAGTGGAAATGACACTTAATTCTGCTCAATTAAAAGCATTGTTGAATTCAAAACAGGTTTATATCGAGAGATTTAACACGAATCTTAAAATAGAAAATACTGTTTGGTCTTATGCAGGCAGCAAGGTTAGCTTGCAAATATATTTAAAATAATTACACAAACTATTTTTCGAATTTAGGTAGTTCTTAACTCAATTAAGTAAACTCTATTAATTACTATTTCACCGATACAAATATGCAATCTTTTACAATTGATATGTTTGTAGAAGTAGAAGGATTTAACCTTCCTTATAAAGAATAAATCATTTAGTAAAAATAGGAAGGAGAAAAACATGTCGAACGGAAATATTCAAGGAATTGCATATAATGTTATACCAGTACAGGATATTATGAAATCTGCAAATTGGTTTAAGGAACATTTTCATTTTAATATTAGACATCAGACAGAAAACTCCGTAAGTTTATTTAAGGAGAATCGTCCAATCTTACATTTATTACATAGCTCAGATGAATCAAGGGCGTTCTTTACTATTGATAATAAGAAAAAATGGGTGATTACGTTTTTTACAGATGATATAAAAAAATTACATGAAAAGTTATCCTCCAAAAACGTACAGGTAAGTAAAATTAGCTACGAAGGGGAAAACGGAAACTTTTTTACCTTTGAAGATATTGATGGAAATATATTTGACGTCTGGGAACATCATAATTGTGAGTTAATATTTTAATGGTAATTGTGTTAGGGAGCTATTTAGAATGATGTAGCTCCTTTATTTTTTGGGATCCTCCAAAACAAAGCATATTGGTTTCTACATTGAATGAAGGAGATTTAGACGAAAAATATAATCTATTCATGAGCAGGGGTGTCATGATAGAGAAATCTAGGAAGTGTTTTTCTATCTCTTTTTTAATTGGGAAAAGATGATTTATTCCATATTATTAACGCCTTAAGATGTAAAGAAGGGTGTTTTATTTCTAGATTCTTTTTTATTAGATTGTTGTTTATTGCACTAATTTTATAAAGGTTGGTTTGAGCGTATGTTCGAGTCTCCAGTGCAATGCGTAAAATACGTGATGCCACGCAGGTGTATTCAATGTGCGCTCTCTCCACCTTTTATCTTATAAAAATAAAGGTTTGTTTATAAATTTCATTTCTTTTTTATGTATCCGTAAATAAGCGGTAAAGGAATGGAGAGAATATCCATAGCGTCGTAAATTACTAAATTTTATTTTAAGAAAGGTAAATTTTGAGAGCGTGTAAGCATATCAGTTTGTTTCTAGACGATCACTTGTTACTATAGTGATATATCTTGAAATGGAAAGGATTAATTACGATGATAAATATTAATATACCTGTTTCAGTCTTAAATCTTGCACCGATTCGAAAGGGTCAGGAACCAAAAGATGCAATTGATGCGATGGTTGATTTAGCACAAGCGACTGAGGAGATGGGTTATAAACGCTATTGGATTGCAGAGCATCACAATACTCCAACACTTGTTAGCTCAGCAACTGCTATTTTGATCAAGCATACGTTAGAGCATACAAAATCAATTCGCGTTGGTTCTGGTGGTGTCATGCTACCAAATCATTCTCCATTAGTTGTCGCTGAACAATTTGGGACAATGGCCACCATTTATCCAAACCGATTAGACTTAGGACTTGGCCGCGCACCTGGTACCGATATGATGACTGCAAGTGCACTAAGACGTTCACAAAATGATTCTGTCTATACGTTTCCTGATGACGTAAACTCATTACTTACATATTTCGGACCGGAAGAGAAACAAAGCTATGTGAAGGCATATCCAGGAGTTGACACAAATATCCCAATTTATATTCTTGGTTCTTCAACTGATTCAGCTTATTTAGCTGCTAAATTAGGCTTACCTTACGTGTTTGCTTCTCATTTTGCCCCAAGATATATGGAGGACGCGATTTCAATTTATCGAAGCAGATTCCAGCCATCTGAATATTTAGATTCACCATATATGATGGTATGTTTAAATGTTATCGCGGCAGAAACAGATGAAGATGCAAAACGTGAATCAACGACAATGCAGCAATTTTTCTTAAATGTTGTTCGCGGTTCACAATCACCATTACAACCACCAGTTGAAAGTATGGATCAAATTTGGAGTCCTGCAGAAAGAGAAATGGCTACATCAATGTCAAGTGTGACATTACTAGGTAGTAAGGAATCGGTAAAAGAACAATTGTCAAATTTCCAAGAAAAATATAATGTTGATGAAATTATGGCTGTATCATATATTTATGATCCCGCAAAACAAAAACGATCTTATGAAATCCTAAAGGAAATAGTCGACGGAAAATAACAATATGATTGCACGAAAAGGGACTGTCTTATGTCGAATTTGACCATTGACAGTCTTTTTTTATTTGGATTATCGAATAAGACAATCGGGGATAAGGAATATATCTAATTTCTTATAAAGTTAACATAAATTCACCGAATGAACGTCCTAAATTTATAAAAATAATTGAAAGCAAAGGAAGGATTACTGCGTTAGATAACGAATTAAGTAATCAAGAGACGTAATCTTCGAAGATTAACATCATTCTTAAATAAAAGTATGAACAAAAATGAACACGTTAACAATGTTGAAATTTTAAGCATTCAATTTGTTAATAGCATCTTATAAGGCAGGTGTTAGTTTTTATCATAAGGTTAATTCCAACTATATAACACTAGTAGAAAATAGACCAATTCGCCTTAAAAACACCATATAATCTTCGAGGATGAACTCATCATTAAAAGTTTAAAAAATAAAGGGAGGACAAAAATGAACACGTTAACATTGGGGAAAAATCTTAATATTGCTTATATTGGCGGTGGCTCAAGAGGCTGGGCTTGGGGCTTAATGAGTGATCTTGCATTAGAAAAAAATTTATCTGGCACAGTAAAGCTTTATGATTTAAATTATGATGCAGCACTTCAAAATGAAATGATCGGAAATCGTCTATATGAGCGAGATGATGTTGTCGGCAAATGGAAGTATCAAGCAGTCAAAACGATGGAAGAAGCTCTTGTCGATGCTGATTTTGTCATTATTTCCATTTTGCCTGGGACATTTTCTGAAATGATGTCAGATGTACATGAGCCTGAAAAATACGGAATTTATCAGTCTGTTGGAGATACGATTGGACCTGGTGGATTAGTTCGCGCATTGCGTACCATTCCGATTTTTGTTGAAATTGCTAATCAAATAAAAGAGTTTGCACCAAAAGCATGGGTAATTAATTATACGAATCCTATGAGCCTATGTGTAAGAACCTTATATGAAACTTTCCCTGAGATTAAAGCAATAGGCTGCTGTCATGAAGTATTTGGAACTCAAAAGCTATTAGCTTCAATGGTAGAAGAGATGTTAGACATAAAAAATGTTTCATATAAGGATATAAAAGTAAATGTTCTTGGAATCAATCATTTTACATGGATTGATGAAGCATCATACTTAGGAATTGATTTATTTCCATTATATAAGCAATTTGTTGATAAGTATCACGAGACTGGCTTTGAAGGTAATGAAAAGGGACATTGGATGAATGATCATTTTTCATCGGCCCAGCGTGTGAAATTTGATTTATTTAAAAAGTTTGGCTTAATTGCAGCTGCAGGTGACAGACATTTAGCTGAATTCATGCCAGCCTCCTGGTATTTACAAAGCCCTGAGAAAGTGAAGAAATGGAAATTCGGACTAACTAAGGTACAATGGCGAATCGACAATAAGCAAGAATTACTTGAAAAAGGAAGAAGACTTACTGAAGGTAAGGAAGAATTCATCCTTCATGAAACAGGTGAAGAGGGAATTGAGATGATTAAAGCATTGCTTGGGTTAGGTGATCTTGTGACAAATGTGAATTTGCCTAATCGAGGACAAATCGAAGGACTTCCATTTGATGCAGTTGTAGAAACGAATGCTATTTTTAGAAATAATAGCATCAAACCAATTTGTGCTGGAAAATTACCAACACCGATTGAAAATATGGTATCACTACATATTCGTAATCAAGAAACAACACTTCAAGCAGCATTAACAAAGGATAAATCACTTGCATTTCAAGCATTTGTTCAAGATCCTCTTGTACAAATCAGCCCTGATGATGCGAAAGAGCTACTAAATAAAATGCTCTATCAAACTAGAGAGTATTTACAAGGCTGGAATATTAAAGAGGAAATAACTGTAGAATAAATCGATAAAATAAGATCCTGTCTTTATGGGGGCAGACCCTTGTAAGCAGGATCTTATTTTCGTTTAAATTGTAGCTACATCAATATGCTTAAAGGAAGATACATGAAAAAGACCCGTATCAGTAAGCTTTAGTTCAGGAATCACTGGTAAAGTTAAAAAGGATAAAGTTAAAAAAGGATTAAAATCAGATTTTGCACCAATTTTTGTGAGAGCATGATGGATTTTCGATAATTCCTTGTTGATTTCTTGAAAAGGACGCTCAGACATTAATCCAGCAATCGTTAAAGGCAATGAAGCTAGAATTTTTTCTTCTTGAATGATTACAAGTCCGCCTTGCATATCCCGTATTTCTTTTGCTGCAAGCAACATATCCTTGTCATTTGTACCTGCAATCACTAAATTATGAGAATCATGGGCTATCGTTGTCGCAATGGCACCTGACTGTATACCGAGTCCTTTGACAATCCCTAATCCAATAGCTTTTGTCCCTCGATGCCGTTCAATTACAGCAAGCTTTAATTGGTCATTTTTTATCGATGGAATAAAGTAATTTCCTTTTGAAACATCGACATTTTCAACTTTATGCTTCGTTATTAAACTATTTGGAATAATCTCGATTATATTGGCTTTCATCGTTTTAACTTGAATTTGCAAATCATTCTCTGACAATTCGTGAAAACGAACTGTATTTTGCAAACGTTGGAGTGAGGCCATATGTTCTTTTTGTGGAAAGGATATGAGTTGTTCATTTTTGAAAACAAGCTTCCCATCCTTATAAACTTCAGAAATCTTAATTGAATTCAAATCTTCTAATAGAATAAAGTCTGCTTGATAGCCAGGGGCAATGGCACCTTTTGTTTCTAGACCAAAACATTCTGCAGCATTAATTGTAGCCATTTGAATTGCTGTAATAGGGTTTAATCCTGACGAGATAGCTAGTCTTACATTATGATCAATACTACCTTGACTGATCAAATCATTTAAATGCTTGTCATCTGTCACAAATAAACAACGTCTAGAGTTCCGTTCAGTTACAACATTAATTAGTTGTTTAAGATCCTTCGCAACAGTTCCTTCACGAATCATCAAGTACATGCCTCTTTTTAATCGTTCTTTTGCTTCTTCTAGTGTTGTACTTTCATGATCAGTGCGAATAAATGCAGACAAATATACATTTAATTCATTAGCAGAAAGCCCTGCAGCATGCCCATCGATTTTCTTTCCAAATGTCCTTGCATGAGAAATTTTTTCAAGCATATCATTTTCTGCATTTTCGACAGCAGGGAAATTCATGACTTCTGCAAGTCCAAGGACACGAGGATGATTGTAAAAGTTTTTTAAATCCTCTGCTTTTAGAACTGCTCCAGAATGTTCAAATTGAGTTGCTGGAACACAGGAAGGAAGCATAAAGAAAAAATCAAAAGGGAGATTTTCACTTGAATCTAACATATATTGAATCCCTTCTCTTCCTAACACATTTGCAATCTCATGAGGATCACAAATAGCAGTTGTTACACCATGAGCGAGAAGGACTTTAGCAAATTCTGATGGAATTAACATCGAAGACTCAATATGAACATGACCATCAATAAATGTAGGAGAAACTATACGACCTTTTGCATCAATGGTTTCAATCCCGATATAATCGCCAATCCCTGCAAAATACCCATCAGCGATTGCAATATCGCCTTCGGTCATTTCACCAGTGAAAACATCAATGATTTTGCCATTCTTTATAACTATATCTGCAGGCACTTTTCCAGCAGCTACAGAAATTCTTTTTTTAAGTGTATTTATCACTCACATCACCAACATTTCCATTAAGATTAATAATTAATTTTAGTAGTAGAATGTCCCCACAATTTGAAAGGTATGCTTGCTTGTGGTATTGTCAGTTGTTTCATAGTAATTTGTCTTTGCTCGGTTGGCAATGCTAGCTGTTCGTAAATAAACTTATCGTCAAAGCCGATTTTTGCAGCATCCTCCTTAGAACAAGCATAATAGACTGCTTTAGGTCTTGCCCAATAAATCGCACCAATGCACATTGGACATGGCTCACAGCTGGAATAAATCTCACAATCCTCTAGCTGAAAATGATTTAAATAACGGCATGCGTCACGAATTGCCTGAATTTCTGCATGTGCGCTTGGATCGTTTGTTGCTGTTACAACATTACTTCCTCTTCCGATAATTTCACCATTTTTTACAACAATTGCTCCGAATGGACCGCCATGATTATTCTCAACATTTTTGATTGCTTCTTGAATGGCTTCCTCCAAAAATCCTTGTTCGAACATAAAATCCTTCCTTTCAAGCAATGTATTTTTATTACTACTCTTAGTTTATTATTCTTTATTTATGCTGATTTTACGTTAAGTTTGTAAAAGAATCTACCAGACTTTCATAAATTTTCCGTAAAAACTCAGTTTGACGTTTCGATTCATCAATTCAAAAACGATAAGGGGAATTGTCTAACAACTGAATAATAAAAAACTTCACATAGAAAACAAAACATTTTAGCTAATAATGGACGATAGTTCTTTAATATCTTTTTAAACAAACCTATGACACATCTCCTTCTTCCTACACTTAAAAAATCATTACAAATTTCACTCTTTTCGACAAAATATTAACTAAAACTTTACATTTTTACCATAAATTCAACATACTCACACTATAAAATGTTTATTGGTTCGAATAACTGAGGATGTTAGATTGGAGGATTGATAGAAAAAATAAACATAGTAAGAAAGTAATTTTTTTCTACAAAAATATAGCTTATTTTTAAAGGAGAGGTGAAAAATGATTCGGAAAGTACTATCTATTAGTCTATCAATACTATTACTTATAACACCATTTGCAAATGTAGGCCATGCAATTCAAAATGAGGATATTCAAACTCAAGCAATAACGGAACAAGAAATGCCATTAGTTTTTACTGAAGTGTACCCGAATGATAAGGCAAATCCTCATATTGAGGGTGCTGGAGATAACGATCTTTTTGAATTTATAGAAATCTATAATCAAACAGATGAACAAGTAGATTTTAACGAGCAATATAAAATACGATATGATTACATAACAAATCAAAAGGATTTAATTGTATCTGGAACAGATCAAGCAGTTAACAGTGAAATTATCATACCCGCAAATAGCTCCGCAGTTTTATGGGTAGAACGTACAAGCAGTAAAATTACTGGAGCTGCAGCAAATCTAACAGAACAGGATTTTAGAGAATACCACAATATCCCAGAAAATGTACCTGTGTATATGCTAAAGGGTCAGGATGGACTTAACAATAGTGATCGCGGTTTTTATATTACATCCAAACATGACAACAATCAGATAATTAGTCATATACACTATACAGCAGAAGACGTTGGTGATGGGTTAAGCTACCATACAAAGCTAGCGAATGATCATGCAACTGTTGGATCATTTTTGAAAAAAGCAAAACCTTCTGCTGGAGTTGTTTTATCTGAACAGCTACAACCAGCGATTAATGAAGAGCCAACGATTTCTCATCAGCCAATACAGGAAATAAAACAAGGTAACGATTTGCAAATCCAAGCAACAATTTCTGACAAAAACTTAGATCCCTTAACTGCTAAGCTGTCCTATAAACTAAATGATAATGAATTCAAAACAGTCGATTTTATAGAGGGAACTGATGGAATTTACACCTATACAATCCCTTCAACTGAATTAAATGGAGAAACACTCCAATATTATTTTGAAGTCAGCGATAGCAAAGTGTTAAAAAAGTCAGAAACGTTTACCGTTAAGATAGTTCCATCCGAACAGCCTGAGCAGCCGGATAACCCAGAATTACCTGAAGTACCTCAAGAGCCTCAAGAACCCGAACAACCAGAGCAACCTCAAGAACCAGAGCAACCCGAACAACCAGAGCAAGATGAAAAATTCCCAATTATAATTACTGAGGTTTACCCGAATGATAAATCAAATAGCCATATTAATGGGGCAGGAGAAAATGATTTATTTGAATTTATAGAAATCTATAACGCAAGTGAAAATGATTTAGACTTTAATTCTACATATAACCTAAGATATAACTATGTTTCAAACACGAAACAATTAAAGGTCACTGCAGTGGATGATGCAAAAAATGAGAACGTAATTATTCCAGCAAAAAGCTCAGCTGTCTTGTGGATTGAACGCACGAGCACAGCTATTACAGGTGACGCTGCAAGTCTTACTGAAGCTGATTTTAGAAAGTACTATAACATTCCTGAAAATATTCAAGTTTTTATGGCAAGAGGTCAGGACGGTCTTGCAAATAATGACCGCGGTTTCCTTATAACAGATAAGCTGAACGATACGATTATGAGTGAAGTATTTTACACAAGTGACGATGTTGCTGATGGAAAAAGCCTTCAAACAAGAGTTCCTAAGACTGGTACTTTATTAGATGCACTACATAAAAAGTCAACTCCTACACCAGGTATCATATTAGATGAACAGCTTGTTCCAACGACTAATAAGGAACCTGTCATTACACATAGTCCAGTTTCAGTAATTGATCGTACAGAAAATTTAACAATTATGACAAGTGTAGATGATGCAGATCGTGATCCATTAACAGTAAACCTATTTTACCGCTTAAATTCATATAGTGAATTTACTGAAGTGCCAATGGAAATAGGAGAAAACGGACAATATTATTATACAGTTCCGAGTGAACAATTCGTTTCAAGTCCAATCGAATATTTTATCGAAGCAAGCGATCAAGAATCATCAGTTACTTCAGAACATTTCCATGTAAAAATTGAAGGGTTTGAAGAAAAGGAAGAAACACCTAACATTTTAATTACAGAATTAGTACCAAATCCATCAGGTGATTATCGAAAAGGAAGCGGAAATCAATACGAATTTTTGGAGATATATAATAATTCAGATGAAGTATTAAATTTAAAAGGATATACGCTGTTTTATTTATACCCAAATAATTCTCCATTACCTAAAAAATGGACAATTTCTCAAGATACAAGCATTGAACCATATAGTACGGCAGTCATCTGGTTTGCAAAAGAAGCAATACGTGATGGATATACAACGGTTCATGACTTTAATATTCATTATAATTCAAGCCTAAGTGAAGATGACGTAATCATCTATGACAATACGGCTTCAACAGAATTTAATTTACCAAACTCATTGCATCGCGGCTTCGCCATTTCTAGCTCTGATAGTGTAAATGATATCGTTGTTGAGGCTTGGTATGATGCTTCAAATGTTGATAGTGCTGATCGCTTAATCAATGATGTTAGAAATAGCGCTGTTGTGTATCGTTACCCAGAAAAAGGTAAAACAATGGAACGTATCGAGACTAGAGATTTTTCTAATCCGGGTAGCATTGATGAAGGACAAGTACCTTCAGTAGCTAATTTAGATGTCATATCTCCATTGATTGAACACGACCAACCATTCTATACGCTTAAGCAAAACACAGCTACCGTCATTACAATGACAAGTCATGAGAAATTAGAAAATGCAGAATTCATCTATGGAACAGCTGAAAATGAGCTAACAGAATTTACAAACCGTGTAAAAATGGAGTTAAAGGAAGAACAAAACAATCGTTATGTATATGAAGCAACAATAACGATATCCGAGTTAGGTAGCTATCGTTATATGTTAGTCGGGGAAGATGCGAGTGGAAATCTAACGAAGGTTCCATATAATTCAAGGGGAAATTCATTTTCTGTTATTGAGCAAGGTCAAGAACAACCGATACCAACCTCCGGATTATCGATTAAAAATGGAGAGGTTATTAATCAAACAGTTGACTTATTTGCTTATGGCAAAAACGCAACTGACGATATTAAGGTCAGCATTCATAATCAGATTCTTGAAATGACACCAGCACTTCCGGGAAATGTCCAGCTAGGTTTCCAAGCACGTGGTATCGACCATATTTACCAAACATCTGCTAGTGCAATCAATTCATATGGTGAAAGAGAGTATTTTACAAGAATCTATCCTAAATATTTAGAAGGTGCGATGTATACGTATGAAATGGCACCAACCTATTTTATTAAGGATCGTCTCGTTTCGATTCATGCCGGTAGTGAAAATGTTCCTTACGATTTAGATGTACACGAGGAGCATTTTAATAAAACAAATTTTGATGACTTAGAGGTTATGAATCTTCATCTCGTTTTACCAAATGGAAAAATGATAAAGCCAGTAAAAATTCATAACTATCTTGGAAATTTAACACAATCTGAATTAGCTTATAGCGAAAATATTTATTATCCGCTAGGTGATGGTAATGCTCCAACAAATACAAATCTAAACAAACCATTGAAGCGTGATTTCATTTTTGATTTACCTGAAGAAGCACTAACCGCAAGATATACTGCATTCGATACGACTAAATATGCTGATGGTACCTATCAGCTTGATGTTAATGTAAATGATACGAAAACAGAATCCATTCATATTACCGTTGATAATACGAACCCAGAAATTAACGGAATAAAAAATAATGGCAAGCAAATAGAAGAGGGTGACTTGTTAAAAGGACATTTAACATTCACTGTTGAGGCAGTTGATAACCTTTCGGGTATTTCTAAAATTGAGGCAGAATTAGATGGAGAGGCAATAGAATTACCTTATAAAACATCCTCAGCAAATCTTGCACCAGGTAATCACGAACTAACCGTAACTGCTTTTGATGGTGCAGGTAATAAAGAAACGTTATCAACAAATTTTGTTATCGGAACTGAATTGCCTGAAGATCCTACTGATCTATCACCAAATTACTTTGCTGCAGAAATATCTAGCACAGCTACATTAAAAGCTAAGGTTATTGACCCTAGCGGAGATAAAATGGATGTAACCTTCCTTGAAGGAGATAAATATGACTTTGCTAGGGAAGACGGAATTTCAGGCTTCTCTAATGTCGCAGATAGAGAACCACCATTAACAATAACTTCTGAGGGTGAAACATTATTAACTGACGCTGATAAAACGAAGATCGCGTATGAGGATGGGAATTATCTCGTTAATGACTCAACAATGGGCTTTCCATATCATCGCTTTGAAGTGGAAGTGTCAGAACAACTATCAGAAAAGGATACTGTTGAACTTTATTGGAAGGGAAAAACATTACCAAACCGAATCGTAACCCTATATGGCTGGGATAATGACCTAAATAAATGGGTAGCATTAAAATCAGCAACAGGTGATACGAACGGATCTGATATCGTATTAAGTGTAGAAATTGATAAGGATAAGTTTGTAAAAGATGGTAAAATTCAAGCGATGGTACAGGATGAAATAAAAAATCCAAACGATCCATTTACGATGCTTTGGTGGACGGATACCCAGTATTATGCTGAATCTTACCCACATATTTTTGATTCATTAGGTGACTGGATAGTCGATGAATACAATAATGGTTTGTTTGATTATGCGATTCATACAGGTGATTTAGTCAATGTTGCAAATAGTGATGAGCAATGGCTTGTTGCTGACCGCAATCTAAAAAAATTAGACGAAGCGAAAGTCCCTTATGGAGTATTGGCAGGAAACCATGATTCGATTATTGATGGGATTGACTATACTTACTACCATAAATATGTAGGTGCTGATCGTTTTGAAAACAATCCATGGTACGGTGGATCGATGGATAATAACCGAAATCATTATGACCTTATGTCATTTGGTGGCCATGACTTTATTATCCTTTATTTAGGATTTGGAACAGAGGATACACCAGAAACGATCGCGTGGGCAAATGAAGTATTACAAAAACATGCTGACAGAAATGCAATTATTGGCATGCATGCATATCTCGAATATAATGCAACATTGTCAAATATGTCACAAAATGTCTTTGATAAAATTATCGTACCGAACGAAAACGTAAAGATGGTTATTGGTGGCCATTATCATGGGGTAACGAAACGAATCTCAAAAATTCCAAATAAAGATGGTACTACTAGAGAAGTATTAGAAATGCTTGCAGACTATCAAGGTGGGCCTAATGGCGGAGACGGTTATGTCCGTTTACTAACATTTGATCCAATTGCCGGAACAGTCGATATTAAGACGTACTCACCAATATTAGATGATTATGATTTCTTTGCACCTGAGGATGAAAGCTTTACAGAAAACTTTACATTCAATGATATCAACAAACGAGTAGCAACCGATTATTTCAGTGTCAATATTTATTCTGAAAAGACGATTGGTACTGATAAAGATGTCGCATCAGGTGATTTTGCAACAACCGAATGGAAAAACCTCGAGCCAAATAAAACATATTATTGGTATATGAATATTACTGATGAATATGGTGCAACAAGAAAGTCTGACATTTATCGCTTTACAACGTCAGACGTGACTCCACCGGACAACCAAGATGGTGATGATCATGACGATGGCGGAAATGATCATGACAATGATGGCAACAACGATGATGATGGGCAAGATCATGATGGAAATAATAACAACGGTGGAAATGACCATGATAATAACGGAAATGGTGATAAAAATCCACAAGATAAGGACAACAATAACAATGGATCTGGAAATAACAATGACGCCAATGATAAAGATAACGAAAATCCGAAAGATGATGTGAAAGGGGATAACGATGAAAAGCCAAGTAAAAATGGTTCAATTCATTCAAACACCTCATCTTTAACCAATGATAAGGTAACAGGTATTCAATTGCCAAATACAGCAACTGATTATTATACGATTTTGTTAGCTGGAGCAATTCTATTAATGATAGGAATAGCGATATATTCTATTATGAGAAAAAGAGCACGAGCGTAAAACTCTAAAAGGGGACAGGATGAGTAGACTGTCCCCTTTTTTGGTGCGTTTTTCCACCTTGGAAATATACATTTAAATAATGCTAGATTATCATTCCTATAGTATGATGGAGCATATTACTATGCTCTTTAGGAAGATTGGTGTAAGTATGAAATTTCCAATAGATCAAACGTGCTTATTTGATATGTATGAATCAATATTTTCTCATAATCCTGATGCTTGTTATATTTTAGATTTAAACGGGAATGTTCTTTTATTTAATGATGCTGCCTTACAATTAACAGGACTAACAAAGGATGAAATTCACAATGTACCATTTATTTCTTTAATAGAAGAGCAATGTATCGCAAATACACGGCGTTTTTTTAAAAGTGTTAAAAACGGGAATAGTGAACGATTTAATACAACAATAAAATTAAAAGATGGTTCTCGAATTGATTTGTCGGTTACATGTGTACCGATTTATATTGATAATAAAATATATGGTGTTGGCGGGATAGCTAAAAATATTACTGAAATAAATCATTTGCAAACATTACTTAATGGTCAAAATAAGGTATTAGAAATGTTAGCAAAGGGCTATCCAATTAAAGATGTATTAAATGAAATCATTCATGTTATTGAAAAAGTTTCACATGGGGGAACGTGCTCGATATCTTTAGTCGATAAAAGCGGAACAAAGCTTATTCATTATTCGTCACCTAATTTACCAGAGGAATATACAAATTTCATTTCGAATATTACTATTGGCAATAATAGCGGTTCATGCGGAACTGCTGCATATTTAAAGAAGATCATTATTGTGGAGGATATCGAAACAGACCCATTATGGGAAAATTATAAGGAATATGCGCTTAAACATAATTTAAAGGCTTGCTGGTCTTTACCTGTTTTCGATAATTCGAAAAATGTATTAGGTGTTTTTGCCATGTATTATGATAAACCGACAACTCCAAATGAACATGATCGGAAAACAATTGAAAAAGCAGCATATCTTACAAATTTAGTTATCCAACATTTCATTTCTGAAGAAAAAATCAATTTTATGGCTTATCATGATGCGTTAACCGGTTTACCAAATCGTAGACTTTTTGATCTACGTGTAAAACGTGCAATCGAAAATAATCAACTTGAAAACAATCTACTAGGCTTATTATATATTGATTTAGACCGTTTTAAAGTGATTAATGATTCACTCGGACATAATATTGGTGATTTACTTTTAAAAGAGGTTTCTCAGCTATTAAAGGGGTGTATACGTAAGATTGATACGTTTTCACGACAAGGTGGCGACGAATTTACGATACTACTAGAAGGTGTATCTAAAAGCGAAATAGCTGATATTGCTGAAAGAATCATTGATGTATTGTCTAAACCGTTTATGATAAATGGAAACGAAATATTTGTTACACCGAGTATTGGCATTAGCTTACATCCAGTTGATGGACAGGATAAAGATGAATTGCTAAGAAAGGCTGATATGGCAATGTATCAAGCAAAAAAGCGAGGTCGTAATAATTATCAATTTTACGATGAAGTATTAGATAAAAAGGAATTTGAACGATTAGAAATAGAAAACGAGTTAAGAAAAGCGATGGACAAAGAGGAATTTTCTCTCCATTATCAGCCAATCATTGACCTTACTAATAACAAAATGACAGGTGTTGAAGCACTTATTAGGTGGAATCATCCTATGTTAGGATTGGTGCCTCCGAGCAAATTTATTCCAATAGCTGAAGAAATTGGTCTCATTGTACCAATTGGTGAGTGGGTTCTTCGAAACGCATGTAAACAAATTAAAAATTGGGAGAACTTAGGATTCGGAGATCTTACACTATCCGTAAACTTATCAATTCGCCAATTCTATCAAGTAAATCTTATTTCAATGATCAAACGGATTATTGATGAAACGAAAATCAATCCAGCACAGCTTACAGTTGAAATAACTGAAAGTATGACTATGGATGTTGAAACTGCAACGATTATTTTACATGATTTAAAGGACTTAGGCCTTACAATTTCAATTGATGATTTCGGAACAGGCTATAGCTCATTAAACTATTTGAAAACTTTCCCAATTGATTATTTAAAAATTGATCAATCCTTTATTCGTGATATGACAAAAAGTAAGAGTGATGAAAACATTGCAACCACGATTTTACTTATGGCGCATAATTTAGGGTTAAAGGCTATTGCAGAGGGTGTCGAAACAAATGAACAGTTACAAGTTCTCAAAACCCATAACTGTCATATAGCCCAAGGGTATTTGTTTAGCAAACCGCTACCGGCTGAAGATATCACTCAAATCATAAACCAATTAAATTAAAGGAAGTGAGGGTGGCTTAAAACATAAGGAACAGCCCCTTCAAACACTATATATAGACTAATGATGTGGTTAGTTTACTATATATATCGGTGTTTGTTGAAGGGGACAGACCCTTTTTTAGTCACTCCCATTTTTTGTTTTAAAAAGAAAAATAGCAGCAATATCCTCTTAAATTAAGAAAATAGGAACGAAATAAGGAAATGCAGTTATAGATGAATACTCCTAAAAAACAGTCAAATACAATATAATCAGTAAAACTCAAACTCTTTCATTATCAAACCGCTTTTTTTGATAAAACAATTCTCTTTTACACAAAAAATGGTAAACTATAAAAAACTAATAAATAACGATGATTTATTTATATTTAGAAACGGATTCAAAACGGAAAATTCGTATTTTTTTGTAAAGGGGAAAATGAAATGAGAGGAAATGTAAACGGTTTAATTGTAGTTGATCAGGTAGGCTATGCAGTGAAAGACAAAAAGCTTGCAATGTTCAAAGGGAAAGGGGGCATTTTTCAAGTAGTGAATGATCATAAACAGGTTGTATTTGAAGGGGAAGCTGGTATCGCAGGCTTTGATGAAGCAAGTGGTGAGTACGTTTCATTAGGTGATTTTTCTTCAGTTACGACAATAGGAAACTATCAAATCTTATTCAATGATAGCTATTCCTCAACGTTTTCTATCTCCGAGAAACCTTATCTTGATTTACATACCGGTTTATTAAAAGCTTTCTACTTTTTGCGCTGTGGGATAGATTTAGATGAGTCGTACGCAGGTCCATGGAACCATAAAGCATGTCACACTGCAAAAGGAATTGTTTATAATGAACCACATCGTGTACGTGATAGTAGTGGTGGATGGCATGATGCAGGTGATTATGGAAAATATACAGTTGCAGCTGCAAAAGCACTGGCAGATTTATTGCTCGCTTATGAATTATTTCCAGCTGCATTTGACAGGCAAATACCAATCCCTGAATCCGATGGCAAAATTCCTGATATCCTTCTTGAATGCCGCTACGAATTAGAATGGTTATTTAAAATGCAAGACGAATTAACAGGTGGAGTTTTTCATAAACTAACAACTTTTAATTTCCCACCATTAAAAACGATGCCTGAAGAAGATCGGGCAAATTTATATTTTTCACCAATTTCAGCGACTGCAACAGGTAGTTTTGCTGCGATTATGGCGTTGGCGAGTCGGATTTATCAACCATTTGATCAGGAATTTTCAAAACGGTGCATTGAAAGTGCAACAATTGCATGGAAATGGTTAGAAAATCATGAACATTATCCTAGCTTTAAAAACCCCGAACAAATCAAAACGGGTGAATATGGGGATGAGATAGATAGTGATGAACGTTATTGGGCAGCAGCAGAACTTTATAAAACAACTGGAGATGAAATTTACCATAAAAAATTTAAACAATTGCTTTCCGAAACAGAATTAAAATATGAATTAGGCTGGGCTGATGTCGGAGGATATGGAACAATTAGTTATTTATTATTAAATAAAGCGAATACCGATAGTCATATTTACGATTCTCTACTGCAAGGATTAGTAGAAACCGCTGAGCATTTTCTTGAAATTTCGCAAAAGAACCAATATTGTATCTCACTTACAAATGAAGATTATATATGGGGAAGCAATATGGTTTTATTAAATCATGCGATGATTTTACTATTGGCAAATCATTTTGTAAATAAAATTAACTATGTCGAATGTGCAAAGGCTCATCTTCACTATTTATTAGGAAGAAATCCAATGAATCTAAGTTATGTTACAGGGTTTGGTGAGCATAGTGTGATGAATCCACATCATCGTCCATCTGTTGCTGATGAAGTAACAGCTCCTATACCAGGCTTCGTCTCAGGTGGACCAAATAGCGGATTACAGGATGATTATGTGAAAGAGCATCTCCAAGGAGAACCACCGGCAAAATGCTTTGCTGATCATGAGGATAGCTATGCGACAAATGAAGTCACGATCTATTGGAATTCACCAGCAGTCTTTGTTGCTTCTTATTTTATTCAAGAGTAGGAAAATTAAGAGGAATCTATCCGAAACATTTCGAACTTTGGTATCCTAAATAAGAACATACTTTCGTAAAGTGGGTGAAAGGTCGATGAGGAAAAGAAAAGTAGTATTATTTATTGCAAGTAGCTTAGATGGGTTCATTGCCACGAAAAATGAATCAATGGACTGGTTAGAAAAGGTCGAAGGGGAAGGGGACAACGGTTATTCACAATTTTATGATACCGTTGACACACTTATCCTCGGTAAAAACACATATAATTGGATTGTCAGGCAAGGACTAGATCAATTCCCCTACCCGAATAAAAAATGCTATGTTCTATCAAACTCTCAGCATCAAGATACAGAAAATGTCACATTTATCAGCGGTAACCTGTCCAAACTAATAAATGAGTTAAAAGAACAGTCTGGAGAAAATATTTGGTTGGTAGGGGGCGGAGATTTGTTCCGTTCGTTTTTAAAAGAAGGACTTGTAGATGAAATCATTTTAACTGTAGCTCCAACAATACTCGGTACAGGGATACCATTATTTAAGGAGAGCGATTATCAGGTAGAGCTTTTATTAAAAGGAGTTAAGACATTTAACCAGTTTGTTGAACTACATTATATTGTTAAACAATATTAAGTGTTTTCTAACGGAGATCATATTAAATAACTTGAAAATCGATTTAGGAAAATTTATTAATAGTGCTATCCGTAAAGGTAGCATTTTGTTGTTTGAAGGGAGAGCCAAATATAAAAGGACATAATAGATTTGTTTACTACAATAAATCCTTCCTGATATGAAAAGTGAAAAAATATCAAGTATTACTATTTTCTTTTCATAACAGTATAATCAGGAATGGGAGTTGAAATCTATGAATAAAAAAGACATCGCAAATATACGTAAGCAATTCAAATTAAATAATCATCTAATGGAAATTCGAGAAATATTCAATGTTTATGTTAAGAAAGAAACAGGCGAAATCTATCATCATTTTAGTCTACCGTTCCAAATGTTAGAGCAGGAAACACAGGAGCTGTTTTTAGGTAATTTCAAAAAGGTGCTAACTGGACAGCTTGATACAAAACTATTTGATCTTAAATTTAAACGAGATGTAGAAAATAGCACACAAACAATTCTATATGACGGCTTACAGGAAGTATTAACTGAAGACTGGCAAGAATATATGCTGCAAATCGTTGAAAAAATGTTTACCCACACTGTTTATGAATTTGATACGATGGTGACGTTTATCCGTGGTGAGTACCGCAAACCAACACGGAAACGTGACATGGAATCTGAAGAAGGTGGGAATGATGAAGTTTATTCAAGCGAATTTATTCTTTGCAGTTTAAATAAAACCGATCAACCAAAAAAAGCGCTTCTATTTGATTATGTTCAAAAGGAAGTTAGACCGAATAATGCCGTTGATCCGATAATTAACCTAGCATCACCATTATCAGGTTTTCTGTTTCCAGCATTTATCGATAACTCTGCAGATGTGAACCATATTCTTTATTATGCTGGGAAGGCAAATCAACCTGATGGAACATTCATAGAAGAGGTTCTCAATTGTGAAGAAATTATTACCGCTGTCGAAGATAAGGAAATTTTCGAAGAAGTTTTAAAAAAAGTAATTGGTGATGAAGTGGATACAAAGGTGATTTCTAATGTTTATGAAGAAATCGATAAAATGGTGCAAGAGAATGAAGAGGACGAAGAAAATGATGAGCCACCAATGTTGGATTATGAAGACGTCGGACGAATCCTCCAAGTAAGCGGAGTAGAAAATATGGATACAGCAAAGGTGGAACATGCATTCAAAGAAATTATCGATGATGAAAAACACGAATTTAAAGCAAGCAACCTTGTACCAAAATCAATTAAAATTAATACGAAATTAGCAAATCTATCTATTAACCCGAAAGACCTTAAGAACGTAAAATATATTATGTATCAAGGGAAGCGTTGCCTGCTGTTAGAAATTGAAGAGGATGTCGTTGTAGAAGGATTTAAGCTTGAAACAGAGACGCTCTAATTGATTTTTAACAAAAAGAATCTTTGACAGGATGATAGATTTATAAAAATAGTTGGTTTCTACAAAATGTAGGGGCCAACTCTTTTTTTTGATAACAAGAAAATTCTTGCTGAAGCCTCATCATTTTAAATTCCTACTTCTTCATTAATAATAGTTTGGCTATGCCACAACAATCCCAAATTATTATTTTGACAATAGGGAAAATATGTTACACTTATTTTCAGAAAAAATATAATTATATGAAAATATTAATGGTAGAAGTAGTGGGGGTTATTACATGAAGGTAAGACAATCAAAGCGAATGGAATCATTTCAGACATCGATTTTTAGCGAGCTTGCTGAATATAAAAAGAAAAAGCTAAAAGAAGGAGCTACATTGATTGACTTAAGTATTGGAAGTCCTGATTTAGCCCCGCCTTCTTTTATTAAGGATACTTTAGCGAGTGAGGTTTTACACGATGACCAGTACGGATATTCGATAACTGGTTCTTCTGAATTTAATAAGACTGTTGCTTCCTTTTACGCTCAAAATTATGATGTAAAAGTTGAAGCAGATGATGAAGTGTTACAACTAATGGGATCACAAGATGGACTCGTCCATTTCCCGATGGTTTTTGCAAATAGCGGTGACCTCGTTTTAGTACCTGATCCAGGGTATACCGCCTATGCAGTTGGGATCGAAATGGCTGGAGCAACACCATATTTTATGCCGTTAAAAAAAAAGAATCATTTTCTTCCGGATTTATCAGCTATTCCTGAAGCAATCGCATCACAAGCAAAAATGATGTTTTTAAACTTTCCGGGGAATCCCGTTCCAGCTTTAGCTAATAAAGAATTTTTTGCAGAGGTTGTCGCATTTGCAAAAAAATATGAAATCATCGTGCTGCATGATTTTGCCTACTCAGAGCTTTATTATGAAGGTAATAAACCAATTAGCTTTCTTTCCGTTGAAGGAGCAATGGAAGTTGGTGTTGAAATGTCCTCCTTCTCGAAAAACTATAATATGGCAGGAAGTCGAATTGGATACTTAGCTGGGAATAAAGAAATCATTAAAGCAATGCATCAGCTGAAAAGCAATTTGGATTATGGTGTATTTTACCCGATTCAAAAAGCTGCAATCAAAGCGCTTAAACAAGGTTCATCCTTCTGTGAGATCAATCGAAAAATTTATGAGGCACGAAGAGATGTTTTAGTAGACGGGTTAAATGCTATCGGATGGAGGATTGATAAGCCAGATGCAGGGATGTTTGTCTGGGCTCAAGTTCCAAACGGATACTCATCTTTTGAATTTACATATACATTAATTGAAAAAGCAAATGTAGTTGTTGTTCCTGGCCATGCATTTGGTCCAACTGGGGAAGGATATGTTCGAATTGCTTTAGTTGAAGATAAGGATAGGCTAAAAGAAGTTGTGAAATCAATAAAAACCTCTGGTGTATTGAAGAAGGGGAAAAAAACTTGATAATATTAATTAAAAAATGTTGGAAATGGTAAGTTAAAAACGGTTCTTTGAAGTAGATACCGTTTTTAACATTGAATAAATTGCTTATTAACTTTTAACGACAATCACTTTTTGAAACAATGGTGTAATGAAAAAACCAAGCAAAACTCCTAATACATTTAGGAACAAATCATCAATATCTAAACTTCCACGTTTTGATAAGTATTGAATGAGTTCAATTAAACTGATCGAACATATCGCAAAAGGTAGGAGCTTTTTCCACGAAGGATTCGTTTTACAATATGTATAATAGATCCCAAATGGAATAAACAGGATAATATTAGCGACTAAATTATAAAATGCGACTAATGGATCAACATTTCCTGACAAAAAGAAGAGTATTGTTTTAAATGGTTGAAGATTTATTGCTCCATCGTTTTGCCCACCTGGTCGTACATATAATAAAATAACTAGACTGAAAGAGTAAAGGCTAGAAACAATGTGTAACATAAATTTAGAAATTTTAATCGTTTGCTTGGAAATGAAATAAACGATAAACAAACAACTCGCAGTCAGGATAAACCACACAACTGCCACAACAGCTACATGAAGATCATTTGTTAATTTCAACCAGATCGGTAATAAGAGAAAGAATAGGAATTGAGAACATAAAATTGCATATCCAGTACTTTTTTTCATCAGGTCACCAACTTTGTAGTTTACATTAAGTAGATTATATCAAGATTTATAACATCATATGTGAAAAATAGTTTAAGCTTTTTCGTAATGCTAGTTTGATAAAAAGGCGGTGTTGACGATATATATACAGGAATCAGGGAATATAAACTCCAAGCATGTCATCATGTTCCTTCACGGAGGCGGGGTAAGCGGTTGGATGTGGAAAAATCAAATAAATGATTTTCAACATTTTCATTGTCTTGTTCCAGATTTGCCAGAGCAGGGAGGAAGTAGAGAGTGTGGATTGTTTTCAATTAATGGTAGCGCTCATCTATTACTAGAAACTCTTGAAAAGAAAGCAAAAGGTAAAAAAGTCATTTTAATAGGATTTTCACTTGGTGCACAAATCGTCGTTCAAATGATTAGCATGAAACCTGAACTAATTGATTATGCAATGATAAATAGCGCCCTTGTAAGACCAATTTTATTTTCAAAAATGTATTTAAAGTTTTTCTTGAATTTATCGTACCCACTAATTAAAAATAAAACCTTTTCAAGCATTCAAGCTAAAACACTTTTTATTCATCACGATGATTTTCCCATTTATTATAAAGAAAGCTGTGAAATGGAAAAAGAAACGCTTATGCGAATTTTAAAAGAGAATATGTCCTATACCATTCCAAATCAATTTCAATATGCAAATGTCAACATATTGGTTACAGTTGGTGAAAAAGAAAATTCAATTATGAAAAAATCAGCCTATGACCTTGTGTTAGCGAACCAGCTTTGCCAAGGAATTGTCATCAAAAATGTTGGTCATGGCATTTCGTTAGCAAATCCTACATTGTTCCGTGAAATCATCGAGAATTGGCTTGGAGCGACAGAATTTTCATCTCATTTTTTCAAGAAAATTGAACGGGAAATTGTTTAAGAGCTCTACAAAATTGTTGGTTCCTACTTCTTGGAAAAGAAAATAGAAGTGTTAGCAAATTTCATTTCTACTTTTAAGACCTTTAAAACGAAACGAACAAAACAGACAATTAGCAATAACTCATGATCACTTATAAAACGACGAAATTACGGAGGAACAAACATGGACATTAATCAAGCGACAGTAAATGAACTAGAGGAAGTAGCTAACTTATTTAATTTATACCGTATGTTTTACAAACAACCTTCAAATATTGATGGAGCTAGAGCGTATATCAAGGAACGTTTCCAAAACAATGACTCTATTATATTTTTAGCAACGAACAACGGAAAGCCTGTAGGCTTTACCCAACTTTACCCAACCTTTTCCTCAGTTTCAATGAAAAAAGTATGGATTCTAAACGATTTATATGTTGCTCAAGAGGGAAGAAACCAAGGCGTCGCAACACATTTATTACAAAAAGCAAAGGAATTTGCGCTCGAAACTGGTGCGATTCGGCTCGAACTAAGCACTGCATTTGATAATAACAAAGCACAGGGGCTATATGAGAAATTCGGTTTTAAACGTGAATCACAATTTTATCGTTATGAACTGCAATTAGTATAATTTAGGAAATATTTATTCAAATAATAATGAAATGAATGGACTTCTAAAACATGAGGTCCTTTTTAATATAGTGTTTTCGACTAATCTAAGGTTTTCTTTTAAACAAACGTTTGATGAAATATGCAATATTAAGGAAATACTTGTCGATATGGTTCAATTGTAGGAAACGAAAAGCTTGCTTTTTCACTAAAAATAGACAAAATTTACATAAACATTACAAAACTTTTAAATTATCTTTATATCACTCCTATAAAATGAGTATGTCGTACTATACTTTATAATTAGGAGGATAAAATGTCGAAATTTCATCACATTCTTACAAAGTCAGTCATTACTGCAGCGACATGCACCTTATTATTTTCACCAATACATAGCCGTGCTGCTGAACAATTGACAACCTATCAATATGATACTGATAAAGCTCTCCATGTGGAATTACTTGGCCGTTATACTAGTGGAGCTGGAATTGATGAGGGAGGAACAGAAATTGTAGCTTATGATCCGAAATCCCATCATGCCTTCTCTGTTAACGGTTCTGCTAAAGCATTAGATATTATTGATTTATCTGTTTTGGAAAAAGGTGAGCAGAATATTCCGCGTGTTAAGCAGATTACATTAGCAGATTTAGGTGTTGAAGCATCTGATGTAACAAGTGTCGCAATCCATCCTGATGGTGGATATATTGCAGTTGCTGCACCAGCAAAAGAGAAGGTAGATCCTGGTTATGTTGTGTTCCTTTCAACAGATGGAGCATATCTTTCACATGTACAAGTAGGTTCACTGCCAGATATGTTAACGTTTACGAAAGATGGCTCAAAAGTATTAGTAGCAAATGAAGGTGAACCAAATGATGCTTATACAGTAAATCCTGAAGGTTCTGTAAGCATTATTGATGTGTCAGCAGATCCTAAAAGCATTAATGGTGAAGCTGTAACAAATGTTCGCTTTGCTGATGACATTATCGATGAGGATGTCCGTATGGTGCATGCTGAAAGTACAGCACAGCAAAATCTTGAGCCTGAATACATCGTTGTTGATGATAATGATCAATATGCTTATATAGCCTTACAAGAAAATAACGCAATAGCTAAGTTAGATATTGATTCTAAACAATTTGTTGCGGTTAAAAGTCTTGGTTATAAAGATTATTCTAGCGAGCAAAATAAATTAGATGCATCTAATAAGGATAATGCAATTAATATCCGTAATTGGCCAGTGTTATCGATGTACATGCCAGATGGAATGGCAAATTATTCTGTTAATGGAAAGTCGTATATTTTAACTGCAAATGAAGGTGACGCACAAGACTATGACGGTTTTTCTGAAGAAGCAAGAGTTGGAGATTTAGCAGCCAACTATGATTTAAATGCAGATCTCTTTGAAGGGTATTCTCAAGAAGAGCTAGATCAAATGGTTACAAATGGTTTATTTGAGGATGAACAGCTTGGAAGATTAACGACTACTACTTCTGCTCCAATGAATCAAGAAGGAAAATACGAAGCTATATATGGCTATGGTGCACGTTCATTTTCAATATGGGATGCAAATACTTTAGAACAAACATATGATAGTGGTGCCGATTTTGAAGAAATCACTAAAAATGTATATTCTGAAGCACATTTTAATGCAAGTAATACAGAAAATGAATTTGATAACAGAAGTGATGACAAAGGTCCAGAGCCAGAAACAGTTACGGTAGCTAATATTCAAGGTGGAAATTATGCATTTATCGGCTTAGAAAGAATCGGCGGAATTATGATATATGATATTAGCAACCCAGAAAGCCCTTCATTTAATCGATATTTCTCAAGTCGAATCTTTACAGATGAAGAAGAGGTTACTTCAGCAAGTGGAGACGTAGCACCTGAAGGATTAACATTTATCCCTGCTGCTGAAAGCCCAACAGGTCAAAATATTTTATTAGCAGCACATGAAGTTTCTGGAACAATTGCTGCGTATCAAATCGGAATAGAAGTAACAGACCCTGTAGACGAAGAAAAACCACCAGTTGACAATGACGATGATAATGATAATGACAACAACACTGACACTGGTAACAATAATGAAAATGAAGAAGAGATTCCAGATAAGACTCCAACAGATCCTGTCAATGATTCAAAGGATCCGACTGTAAAAGAGCCAGAAAATGAACCAAAACCTGAGGTTGAAGCAAATACGGATGAAAAACCACAAGATGAATCCGTCCAGAAGAACATAAGTGATACGAACTATGAGCTTGCTACAAATAAAATAGATACAGATTCTAATGAAGAAAAAACTGAAGGCAATAAATTACCTAATACGGCTACGATGAATAGCAATTTATTACTTATTGGTTCTTTAATCATTGCGTTTGGCTTTATTTTCGCTTTAAGAAAACACAAAACGAATCAAAATTAAGCACTTGAAAAAGCATCGGATATTTCGATGCTTTTTATCATGAAATCTCAAATGTTTCTTTTAAAAATAAAATTTCGGATAAAATCAGCTGTACATCAAAAACTAACGATAAGGAATTTCGTTAGGAGGTGAACAGGATGAAAACAGCAACATTTACATTACATAATGAGAATAAAGACAATTACCGTGAACTTGAAAATTTTCTCTTAACCATCGATGGTATTGAAAGAGCATTAATTGATGTAAATGACGGTGATTTAAAGGTTGAATATGATGAAGATTTAATAAGTGAAGAAAACGTTATAGAAGAGCTTAAAAATAAGGGGATAGCCATTAATCAACGATAATAGATAATTAAATAATCTACACATTAAGAGGCAGTAGTATATACTGTTTCTTTTTTACTGTAATAGCTGCCACATACTTTCATCAAACTTTTACCACTTTTATTTTTATTTCTACCATAAAAGACATACTATGATTTCAAATTAATACTAGTTAAAAGAAAGCAAAGAACATAATTATAGAAAGAAGATTAAACTTTTCTATGTATTAATATCGATTCATTTTGATACTAATGATAATAAAGCTGAAATGAATGTGTGATGGTATTGTAATAAAAGGTTAAATATGTTCTTTCTGGACAAACAATAATGGAAACAGTTAGAATTGGGACTCAGGGAATACGAAAATAGACATTGAAATAAACTGTTTTAACAAGAATTAAGAGTTATAGAGTTTAATAATGAAAATCAATCCATTTGAAAAACTATTAGTTGAGAATAATGAATAGTTTAGTAAATATAGACTTATCTCTAGACAAAATTAAATAAAATGAATTTCATCAACAAGATAAATGCTCCATAATTAGTTTACAATTAACACATTTTTTTATTTTTATAGATTATTTTGAATCTTTTGTCGAAAAACAGTTGTTAATTATATGAGAAAAGTTATAAAATAGGTTAACAGATATTTCGTTATTAGAAGAAAGTTATTATTTCGATAATAGCTAAGTTTAATTTTATTTTGAACTGGGAGAGTTAGCTATGACAAATAAGATCAACATTACCCTAAGTACAACTAGAAAAGAAAAACCGAATCCATCATCTTTAGAGTTCGGACGTGTATTTACAGATCACATGTTTGTAATGGACTATAGTGAGACAAAAGGCTGGTATGATCCACGAATCGTTCCTTATGAGCCAATTAGTCTTTATCCATCAACAATGGTGTTCCATTATGGGCAAACGGTTTTTGAAGGTTTAAAAGCATACCGTACGAAAGAGGATAAAATTTTCTTATTTAGACCTGACAAAAACTTTCAACGGTTAAACTTATCAAATGATCGTCTCTGTATTCCACATATTGATGAAGAGTTTGCAGCAGAGGCATTGAAGCAATTAATTTCCATTGAAAAGGATTGGATTCCAAGTGCACCTGGAACGTCCCTTTACATTCGTCCATTTATTATACCTACTGAATATTATCTGGGTGTTGCTCCATCTAAATATTATCGATTTATGATTATTCTTTCACCGGTAGGTTCTTACTATAAAGAAGGTATTAAGCCTGTAAAAATTTATGTTGAGGACAATTATGTTCGTGCCGTTAAAGGTGGAACTGGTACAGCAAAAACAGGTGCTAACTATGCAGCAAGTTTAAAGGCACAGGAAAATGCAGAAAAGAATGGGTATTCACAAGTTCTTTGGCTAGATGGACTTGAGAAAAAATACATTGAAGAAGTCGGCAGTATGAATATTTTCTTCAAAATCAACGGGGAAGTCGTAACACCAGCACTTAACGGTAGCATTTTAGAGGGTGTAACAAGAAACTCAATCATTCACCTCTTAAAACATTGGGACATTCCTGTTAGTGAGAAAAGAATATCGATGGAAGAAGTTTATCAGGCCTATAAAGATGGCCTCCTTGAAGAAGCATTTGGAACAGGTACAGCGGCCGTTATTTCGCCAATCGGTGAATTTTTCTATAATAATGAAAAAATGGTTCTTAACAATGGTGATACTGGTGAACTATCGAAAAAATTATACGATACATTGACAGGGATCCAAACAGGTAAACATGAGGATTTATTTAATTGGATCGTTGAAGTTAACTAATAAATAGTAAAAAAATGGAGATCGCTTTTTAATAGTGGTCTTCTTTTTTTGTAGTAAAACAAATGCTTTCTCCGTTACTTTTTTGTAACAAAGTAAAAAAAATGAAACATTTCCCATTATTAAAACGTCTTACTATATAAGATGAAAAATAAAAAATTTAATTTTTATGTTAACCATTTTATGAAAATTATAGTAAAATGAAAATTAAACAATTTATGATTTTCATCCTAGTGAAAGGTAATTTTTAACACTGCTAAGGATATTTTATTATTTCCTGAATATAAATGTAATTGTTGGTAATTGGATTATAAGATATAAGGGGTGTTTACTAAAGGCAATTTATAAAGTGGGTTAAATTACTAAAAAAATAGAAAGAATATCTTAGTGGGAAATGTGGGAGAGAGAATGTACAAAAAATATGTTTCTTCGATACTATTATTATTAATGGTTTCAGGTTGTAGTACTGGTTTTGCAAGTGGTTCTAAAGAAGATGAACCGCTAACAGTGAAAGCGATGGGAAGCAGCACGTTTCAGCTAGCTGAGAAGTCTGTGGAATTTAATGTAGACTTATTACACCCAACAACTAAAGAAGTACTATATTCCTATAAACCGACATTAGCGGTAAATTCTAAAGAGTATGAGCAACAATTAAAAACACTTGCGGATGAATTAGCAAGCAAATTAGACCAACCGATGGTTCCAGTAAAACTATCAAATGGTCAGCTGACAAAGGGTCAAAGTCGTGTCGTTTTAGACGAAGACAAATTAGTCGAATCATTAAAAAATATTCGTGCCCTTGACAAATCAATTGTATTGCCAATCGAAGAAAAAGCACCTAATGTCACACAGGAGACCGTTAAAGGTATCGATGAGGTCGTTATTGGAACTTATAAAACGACATTTAATGCAAGTATAAAAGGGCGAACACATAATATTGCATTATCAGCAGGAGCGATAAACCAAATCGTTTTAGGGCCAGGAGATCGCTTTTATTATAATTTAGTTGTTGGTGAACGAACACCTGAAAGAGGATACCAAAAAGCAATGGAAATAGTTGATAAAGAATTTGTAGAAGGTATTGGCGGTGGGATATGTCAAACATCATCAACTCTGTACAACGCGGTAATGAATGCAGGATTAGAAGTGATAGAAGTTCACTCACATTCACGTTCAGTTGGTTATGTGCCAACTGGTAAAGATGCAACAGTTTCCTGGAACGGTCCTGATTTTAAATTTATAAACAATAAAGATTATCCTGTAATGATAAAAACAATAGTCGATACAGCTGGTGGTTCAATTGAAGTGCAAATCCTAACTTCGAAGGAAGCTGCAGCAAAATTATAATAAGAGGGTGACTCAAAAGGGTCTGACCCCTCCAAAAACACTTGTATATAGTTAACTAACCTTATCATTAGTCTATATACCAGTGTTTTAAGGGGTCTGAACCGTTCATTTTGAGCCAGTCTCTTTTTTCATATGTTGCTATTGAATCGAAGAACAGTCTAATTTTATATATATTTAAAGCAATTATCTTTAAAGAAAACATGAAGAAAGTCTAATTCAGCCAAATATTCCTTTTATGTTAAATTTATAGTAGGATTATAGGTACTTGCATATAGAAAGGAATTTTAAAACATGACATATAAAATGATTGTACTAGATTTAGATGATACACTACTACGTGACGACCACACAATTTCGGAACGTACAAAAAAAGCATTAATGGATGCACAAGAAAAGGGTGTTAAGGTTGTCCTTGCTTCGGGAAGACCAACATTTGGAATGAAACCAATTGCGAAAGAGCTTTCATTAGCGAAATATGGTAGCTTTATCTTATCCTTTAATGGCGGAAAAATAATTAACTGCCAAACAAATGAAGAACTCTTCAGCAGTACTCTATCAATTAACCAAGTTCACGATTTATATGATATAAGTCGTCGAGAAAATGTGTATATTCATACATATGTTGGTGATGAAATCATCACAGACCAAGATAATCAATATACGACAATCGAATCTGAATTAACAGGATTACCAATTCGCGTCGTGCCAAATTTTAAAGCGGCAATCACCGAGCCTGTTGTTAAATCATTAATGGTTGATACACCCGAAAAGTTAATAGTAGTTGAGGAAAAACTCCAAGCTGAATTAGCTGACGAATACAGTGTCATGCGTTCAAAGCCATTTTTCTTAGAGTTCACAGAAAAAGGTGTGACAAAAGGGACAAGTCTAAATCAATTGATTAACGAATGTGGCATTAAACGTGAGGAAGTAATTGCAATAGGTGATAGCTATAATGACCTTTCAATGATTGAGTTTGCTGGTCTAGGCGTTGCAATGGGAAATGCACCTGAGGATATAAAATTAGTCGCAGATTATGTAACCGATACGAATATGAACGACGGCGTTGCAAAGGTTGTTGAGCAATTTATTCTTAATCAAGCCATTTCAGTATAAGTTGGTTCTTAAATCAATAAATGGGTAAGGAAAGAAAAAAGTTATCGTTTTGACTGTTTAATGAGGTGTACAAATGGGTAAAAAGGTTACCATTCAGCAAATTGCCGATTATTTAGGAGTATCAAAATATGTCGTGTCACGGGCATTATCCGGAAAAAGTGGAGTAAAGGATGCAACTCGAGATAAAGTTCTTGAAGCTGCAAAACAATTAGGCTATCAACCTCAAGTACTTGCAAACGCCAAAGATCCGCTTCATTCTACTAAAGCAGGGCAAAATAATGTACTTGTCGTCTTACCTAAAAGCCAATATCAAGACTCAATTTATTGGGGAAGAATTATTGATGGAATATCAAATGAGTTAGAAGGTCATTCCTTAGGTATCATCATGATGACAGAATCGGATAGCTTTTCATCTGTTATAAACCCCAAAGGTTTCATTGGAATTATTTGTGTCGGACATATTTCAACTAACATTCTATTAGAATTTAAAAAATGGGAGATTCCAGTCGTATTAATTGATGATGAAGAGCCATTATTTTCGACTGATACTATTTTTGCGAATAATTTCGATAGTAGCTTTCAACTAACGAATTATTTAATTGGTCTCGGTCATCGAGATATGATTTTTATTGGAGATATATACTTTTCAAGAAGCTTTTATGACAGATGGTTAGGTTTTCGCAGTGCACTTGAATCTCATCAATTAGTCCCGAAAACAAATGAAGTTTATCTTGAAAAAAGAGAAAAAGATTATGAGGAAATGATTATCAGCGCAAAAAAATGGCTCGAGACAGCTTTTGCTCGTAATGAAATGCCTACAGCAATTGTCTGTGCTAATGATTCAATTGCTTTATACATGATAGACTTACTAAAGGCAAAAAAGCTTAACATTCCAGAAGATATTTCGATTACAGGTTTTGATAATATAGAAAGCTCATATTTAAACTCGCCAACATTAACAACGATTCATGTTCCAAAAGAACAGCTAGGAAAAAAGGCTGTTACAGTATTAATCGACCAAATTCATAGCAGGAAGGAACAGTTCGAGAAAATATTGCTTACATGTGAATTAATCATAAGAGAATCTACAGCAAAACTTAAAAGTTTAATTTAAAGAATAGACAAAATTTTTATAGTTTTCTAAAATTCTATTTACATATCTATTAATTCTCTGTAATCTATTTTGTAAATAGGATAAATATAAAGCAATTGCCGCACAGAGAATTGGAGGAGCAAAATTGATTAAGGCTATTTTTTTTGATTTAGATGATACATTACTATGGGATCAGAAAAGTGTTAAAGAGGCATTCGTTGCTACTTGTAAACTCGCAGAGGCCGAATTTGGTATTGATGCAGAAAAGCTTGAAGAAGCTGTCCGCCAAGAGGCTAGAGAATTGTATTCTTCTTATGAAACATATGAATTTACACAAATGATTGGAATAAACCCTTTTGAAGGACTTTGGGGGAATTTCCTTGATGATGAAGAAAATTTCAAAAAAATGGCGAAAATCGTTCCTTCATATCGGAAGGATGCTTGGGCACGAGGACTAAAGGCATGTGGAATCGATAACAGTCAATTTGCTGCTAAACTAGCAGAAGAATTTCCTGCCCAAAGACGGAAAAGCCCCTTTGTATATGAGGAGTCTTATAAGGTTTTAGATACGTTAAAAGAGGACTATCGTCTCCTTCTCTTAACAAACGGTTCACCTGACCTACAAAATACGAAATTAGAAATTACTCCAGAGCTTGTTCCATACTTTGAACATATTATTATTTCTGGTGCATTTGGTCGCGGTAAGCCGGATCCTTCCATATTTGAGCATGCTTTAGAAAAAATGAACCTATCAAAAGATGAAGCGATCATGGTCGGAGATAATTTAATGACAGATATTTTAGGTTCATCACGTATCGGGATGAAATCAGTTTGGATTAATCGACATAATAAAGAGAGAAATGAAGTAACCCCAACATACGAAATCACACATCTAGAGGAATTATACCCAATATTAGCTGAGTTAAATAACAAGTAACGAATCAGAAAGCAGCCTGTTAATGAAATGCCTTATAAACGTTAGACTTCAATCTAATATTTATAAGGCACTTCACAAGCAGGTTGCTTTTTTATGTTGTTTTAACCCATTCCTATTCTCTAATCTCTATAATACTAGAATAGATTTTTACTTTTCAAAATGGTATAGTTAGCATTCACATACAAGGAACATTTTTTAAGGAAGCTGAAAATCATGAAATCAACCAGTTATTATTTAAAAGTATGGCAAAAGGCATTGCGAGCAGAAATCAATCATTTGAAAAATATTGGCCGCTCAAAATATCCGTTAATAAATGGCCAGTTAATGAAAAAGGATGAGGGCTATACATATTTTTTTGAAACACCTCGTCAGCTAAACATACCAATCGGTTCAATTATTGCAATTGAACCAATTTCACTTAAAGGAAGAATATTATCTTCAGAAGGAAAAAGTGTCATTCTTTCTATTGATGCATCATTAGGAACAATGTTAGATGATCTATTTCTCGTTTATGACCCATGGGAATTGTTAAATGAACTACATGAACGCTTAGAAGAAATAAAAGATAATAAGCTCAAAAGGGCACGAATAAAAAGGTTAATGAATCCTGCAAATGAAACGAAACATCCGCAAAAACCATTTAAATCAAATGTCCACGAACTTATCATTCGTAGCAAATATAATCCCGTTACATTTGTATGGGGACCGCCTGGTACAGGTAAAACGTACACACTTGCACGAGTTGCAGCAAATAAATATGTGAAAGGGCAAAAAGTATTAGTTCTAGCACAAAGTAACCAAGCTGTTGATGTGTTAATGGCAGAAATCTCTCATTTTATCAATAAAAAAGGAAAGTCTCGTGAAGGAGATATTTTACGATATGGCAATCAAGCAGTTTTAGAAGCAAATACATCGATTACTGCTAACAATTTATTGCTTAAGCATGCCCCAGAGCTCGTTGCGAAACGAACACATTATCTCGAAGAACGAAATAGCCTTAAGCAAATACTTGGACAATCTTATAGTAAACGCGACTCTGAGGAGTTATTAGAAATTGAACGTAAACTTGCTCAAGTAGTAGAGAAAATTCGTCAAAAGGAAATTCAATTTGTAAAGGATGCCGAAATAGTAGGGACGACGTTAGCGAAAGCTGCCACCGATCCGATTATTTATGAAGCAAACTATGATTTGGTGATAATTGATGAGGTAAGCATGGCATACGTACCGCAAATTGGCTTTGCCGCAACACTTGGCAGTCGTTTAATTATATGTGGGGACTTTAAACAGCTACCTCCAATCGCAACAGCTAAGCATCCATTAGTCGATTCGTGGTTACGTGAAGATATATTTCATAAAGCAAATGTAATCGATTGGCTAGAAGATGGAGCAACAGATACTAGCCCACATGCTCAGCTTTTTATCTTAAAGGAACAACGGAGGATGCATCCAGAGATATCTGCATTTACAAATCATTATATTTATCATTCATTAGTTGACGACCATGAAAGTGTGAAAAAATCAAGAAATTCAATTGTTGAGAGGGCTCCATTTCAAGGGATGTCTTCCGTATTATTAAATAGCAGTGGGATGGGCAATTATTGTCTTCGTGAAAAAACTTCACATTCAAGGTTTAATCTATGGCAGCTATTCCTTTCATTTCAAGTTATTCATGAAGCGTATTTAGCAGGGGCACGATCTATTGGATATGTTACACCTTATCGTGCTCAAGCTGAATTTATGGATACATTGCTTGCTGATATTTACCAGAAAGAATTATTCGACGCAGATATTATTTCTGCAACTGTCCATCGTTTTCAAGGAAGCGAACGCGATGTGATGGTATTTGATACAGTTGAAAGCAATCCACAAACAAGGCCAGGTATGCTGCTTATTGGAAGAGATAGTGAAAGATTAATAAATGTAGCGATCACACGAACTAGAGGGAAATTTATCCATGTAAGTGATCACAAATATATTCAAGCGCATGTCTATCGCAGCAAGACAATTAGAAAGCTTGTCGAATACCAAATAGGGCATAAGCAAAAGATTGATCCACACCTGATTGGTAAATGGATCAAACATCAACATCCTAAATTATTATGGTTTCATGCGAAAAAGCTTGACCGTTTTATTGATGATTTAAAAAAGGCAAAGCGCTCGATTATTATTGGACTTCCGCCAAACAAACAGTTAACAAAAGAGTGGGAAGGTTTATTATCACAACGAAATAAGTCTGTTCAGATTACGTACATTCCAGCGGAAAATCCAGATCGAGAGACACTGTCATTTCCCTTCATAATCATTGATGAACAATATCTTTGGGTAGGTATGCCTTTCGAAGCATCAGTAAATGTCACGCCACCATCTATTGCTACTCGATTGCATTCTGAACCACTTATTCGATTGTTTCTTACTCAACTCACGTAAGGAATATTAATTAATTTACAAACTTTTTTCGACATATGTTATAAGAGGGAAAAAGCAAAGGGAGACTTGAAATTGGCAAAAATCGCTAAAAAGGCTCCCGAATTCCTTAAAAAAACAAGTTTCTTCAAATGGACATGAATATGTAGGTTTACCATTGTACTATGAAATTCTTATATGAACGTTGAACACTATCACACGAAAAGTAATGGCTCGAGGAGAACTTGGCAACATATTAAATACAAATATGGTAAATATGATTGACAATAGTCAAAAAATTTTTTACACTTTTATTATATTATATGAACACATACTCATATTTTGATATATACTATGACAAAGAGGTGTTTGAAATGGATGAAGCAAAAAATGATGAAAAATATGACCTAGAACAGCTTGATGAAGAAACGTTATTCATTGTTTCTCAAACATTTAAAGCATTAAGTGATCCTACTCGAATCAGAATCTTGCATTTATTGTCACATAAAGAACATTCTGTAAATGAAATTGCCGAGAAGCTATCACTTTTACAATCAACGGTTTCACATCAGCTACGTTTTTTGAAAAATTTACGGTTAGTCAAGTATCGCAGAGAGGGGACCACTCTTTTTTACTCTCCAGATGACAACCATGTGATGAATGTATTACAGCAAACAATTAACCATGCTCAGCACCATTAAGTTTAAATGGAGTGAATCTTTATGGAAGAATATAAGGTCAAAGGTCTAACATGTGCAAATTGCACTAGGGAATTACAAGAGGAAATTAATCGATTACCATCGGGTGAAACTGCCACATTAAATTATAATAGCGGTAAGCTCCGAATTGCCAATACGGTAGATATGGAAAAGGTAACAAAAATCCTTTCCTCAGATGGTGCTTATATTGAGACAGACCAATTTGAGCAAGATCATCAGCATAAGCATACACATTACCATTCAAAAGTAAATTGGCTAACAATATTATCAATCTCAACGATTTTTTATTTTGCCGCCTTTTTTGCTGAAAATTGGCTTAATGAATATGTGGCAATTGCTCTTTTCCTTGCTGCAACCGTACTAAGTGGCTACCAAACCTTTATTAAAGGCTTAAAAAATTTAGTAAAATTGAAATTTAATATCGAGACACTAATGACGATCGCGCTTATCGGTGCATTATCAATAGGTGAATGGAAGGAAGGAGCACTTGTTGCGATTCTTTTCGGCCTTAATGAATATTTAGAAGGCTTAGGAATGGAAAAAGCGCGTAGATCGGTGGAATCACTTTTAAAGGTTGCCCCAAAAGAGGCAACAGTTCTTGAAAATGGAGAAGAGCATCTTGTTCCTATTAAGTCCTTAAAGGTAAATCAAATTGTTCTCGTTCGTGCAGGTGAAAAGGTTCCTTCAGATGGAGTCATTATCGAAGGAAATAGCTCAGTGAATGAATCTGCGATAACTGGTGAATCAATGCCAATCGAAAAATCAGTAAATGAACCAGTGTTCGGTGGCAGTATTAACAACGAAGGACTTCTGAAGGTGAAATTAACAAAAGCATATAATGATTCATCTTTAGCAAAAATTCTTCACCTTGTCGAAGAAGCACAAGAGACGAAAACACCAACAGAATTATTTATTAATAAATTTGCCAAATATTATACACCGCTTATCATGGTTATTTCGGCAATGGTTATGATCGTTCCTCCTCTTTTGTTTAATGGGAGCTGGGGAGATTGGTTTTACCAAGGATTAGCAGTATTGATCGTTGGCTGTCCATGCGCACTTGTCTTATCATCACCAATTGCGATTGTCTCAGGGATTACGAAAAATGCTCGAAACGGTATTTTAATTAAAGGTGGCGTCTTTTTAGAACAATTAGGAAAAATCACAACGATTGCCTTTGATAAAACAGGAACGTTAACGAAGGGTGAGCCTCACGTTGAAGAGCTTATTGCATATGACCCAGAGTTTTTACAAATTGCTGCTTCGATTGAGAAATCATCATCACATCCAATCGCCAAGGCTATCATAAACGAAGCGAGAAATATACCTTTAATTGAGCTGGATGAAATAACTGCATATTCAGGTACTGGAATTGTTGCGAAAGGAAACGGCACGACCTATTATTTAGGCAATGAAAAACAAATTCAGCATCTTGCTTTATCTGATAACGTTCAAATCGACCTTCAAAGATTAAAGGATGCTGGGATGACTGTCGTGCTTTTAGCAAATGAGTCTACCGTCCTTGGTATGATGGGGATTGCTGATAAAATTCGCGAGGAAAGTGCAGCCATCATTAAAAAATTACACGGTTTAGGGATCTCAAAAACAGTTATGTTAACAGGTGACCATGAAAAAACTGCCGAAAAGGTTGCCAAGAAGATTGGATTATCGACGTATTTAGCTGGACTATTACCAGAGGAAAAGGTAAAGAAAATCTCAGAGCTTTCTCAAAAAGGAAAGGTAGCTATGGTAGGGGATGGAATTAATGATGCACCAGCCTTAGCGACTGCAGATTTAGGAATTGCAATGGGGAAAGGAACGGACAGTGCAATCGAAACTGCCGATATCGTTCTAATGCAGGATCATTTAGGAAGGCTGCCTTCAGCAATTAAAACAGCGAAAAAGGTAAATTCGATTATTAAAATCAATATCACCCTGGCACTAGGTTTAAAACTTATTGCTCTTCTATTAACAATCCCAGGTCTATTAACTCTTTGGATCGCGATACTGTCAGATATGGGAGCAACAATACTAGTGACATTAATTAGCTTAACTGTTTTATATGAGAAAAAAACCAATGACAAATTACAAGCATAACGACAATCTTATGGTAGAATAGATGCAGCAGTTGATTTCTTGATTTTCATGAAATCTTACTGCTGCTTTATCATGTATTTTATATAAATAAAAGAGTTCGAAAACGTTCACAACTCTTCTGTTATCATTTATGATGAAATCGCTATAATACTACTATGAGGGGGGATTCTGTGGAAAATATAACATTTATCATGGCCTTTTCAGCGGGGCTACTTGCATTTGTATCACCATGCTGCTTACCTTTATATCCATCGTTTGTTTCTTACATAACAGGGATGTCTATTAATGAATTAAAGGGTGACAAGGATACCCAGCATAAAAAAAAGATATTGCTGCATTCGATCTTTTTTTCTTTAGGCTTCTCCGTCATTTATTACATATTAGGCTTTTCATTTAGTGGAATCGGTCAACTTTTTAGTGAACACCAAGATTTGATACGGATGCTAGGTGGGATTTTCATTATTTTAATGGGGTTATTTATGTTGGAAGTTTTCCAGCCTAAATTTATGCTAAAGGATACCCGTGTCCAAAAAAAGCGAAGCAATGTCGGCTATTTAAATTCATTTCTTATTGGATTAGGCTTTGCGGCAGGATGGACTCCATGTATCGGTCCGATCTTTGGTGTTATCATGTATGCAAGTGCGCTCAATCCATCACAGGCGTTCATTAATATTACAGGCTATTCACTAGGATTTTGCTTACCATTTATCGTATTAGCATTTTTCATTGGTAAAACAAAATTCATTGTTAAACATTCACAAAAGCTAATGAAAATTGGTGGCGTCATTATGATTATTTTCGGTATATTGCTTTATTTTGATCAAATGACTTTTTTAAATATATGGTTTTCTAATTTGCAATACCGATTAAATGATTGGATACATACAATAACAAGCTAACTTTATATGTTTTAGGAAGAGAAGGGAATAAAATGATGAATCAATTGTTCAGTGATCAGGTTATAAAAGAGTTATGCGGGGATCACGCCTATAAAAAAGGGAAGGGATATTTTCAAAAGGGAAAAGCTGCCGTTACAAATTTTACCCCAAATACCAAAACGTTTAATGTCAATGTTAACCTTGATAACCAATTTCATGTAACAATTGAACATCATAATGGACAAGTATCCGCAGAATGTACTTGTCCAAAGCTCGCTTCTATTACGCAGTTCTGCCAGCATGTTGCTGCAGCATTATTTGCAATAAATGCCAAACACTTACAACATGTCCTCGAAAAGCGGCAAGGAGATTCTTCAACAAAGGAAGAATCTTTTCTTTATGAAAGAACAGCTCTTTCTCCGCTAGAGGAACATTTAACGAATCAATTATTCGGTCTATTTACACCTCGTGAAAGCTCTCCAAAAAGTAGACAACATTTAATCGAAGAACGTGAGCAATTAATTGTCGAATTCACATGTATCCCATATGTAGAAAATGGAATGTTCGCCATAGAATTAAAGCTTGGAACGAAGGAGCTCTATCCAATTATTTTAGATGAGTTTTTACACCATTTCGAAAACGGTGCACCGTATGAAATAACAAACGATCTAACCTATGATCGTAATCAATTTTATCTTCACCCTCATACGGATACTCTTATAAAGGAATTGCTAAAAGTTTATAAACTTGAAAATTACATAGAAGAGACTAAGGCTGACAGGAAAAATCATGAGCATATGCTTATCCCACCGTCCTTCTGGGATACTATTTTCCCTTTACTCCTTAGTACTCCGAATGAGAAAATCATAAACAATCGTACGGTATATCATGGAATAGAAGAAATGACAGCTCAGCTTCCATTAACGTTTTCATTTGCGGAAAAATTACTTAAAGGTAATTATCAACTGTTCGTTAATGGTTTTGAGCGATTAAAAATGATGAAGGCTTATCGAGTTGTTTTATATGAGAATAAAATAAAACATCTAGCTGAAGCAGACTATAACAGGTTAATTGAATTAAAAGATATGTTAGAAACAAATGAAAAACAAGATTTTCTCATTCCAATCGATCAAATTAAACAGTTTGTCGATCAAGTCATGCCAGGATTTATGAAGCTTGGGAAAGTACAGTTATCAAAAAGTGTGTTAGTTAAGCTAAATAATACTCCACTTAAAGCTAAGCTATATCTTGACAGAATTCATAATAAGCTTCTCGCTGGGCTTGAATTTCATTACGGCCAAGTTGTCATTAATCCATTAGATGATGCAAAAGAACATTACGGGTTAACCTTTCTTCGTGAGGATGTGAAGGAACAACGAATTTTGCAGCTAATGGACGATAGTATGTTTTCAAAAACAGAGGGTGGCTATTATTTACAAAATGAAGAATTAGAATATCATTTTCTTTATCATTTTCTTCCGTTATTAAAGCCTCTAGTTGAAGTTTATGCGACTTCAGCTGTTCGAACGAGATTATTTACCGAGTATTCTCATTCGAACTTTAGAGTTAAATTAGGTGAACGTACAAATTGGTTATCCTTTCAATTTGATATTGGTGGTATTCCTGAGTCTGACATTAAAGGCATATTAAAATCATTAGAAATTAAACGACCATATTACCGATTATCTAATGGCTCATTACTTTCATTAGAAAGCCCAGAATTTACAAAAGTAACACGTTTTTTACAAGGATTAGACATTGAAGCTGACCTCTTCTTACCACAATTTTCATTACCAATAGGAAAAGGGATGCAGCAGCTTGATATGCTTGGAGATAGAACAATCGTTACATTAGAACGCTCTTTCCAAAAGCTTTTGGACGATTTACAAAATCCACAAGCAAACTTTGCGATTCCTGAAATCGTAGGTACTTCATTACGGAAATATCAAGCACAAGGATATACGTGGCTGAAAACTATGGCACAGTATGGCTTTGGCGGGATTTTAGCTGACGATATGGGACTCGGAAAGACAATACAGAGCATCGCCTTTATCTCGTCTGTCCTTACTGATATAAGAAAACAAAAGCTGCCAGTATTAATCGTTTCACCATCTTCGCTTGTATATAATTGGAAGCAAGAGTTTAACAAATTCGCTCCAGCTATCAACGTGGCAGTTGTTACGGGGACTATACGCGATAGGGAAAACCTGTTAAAGAATTCAGCTTCATATGACGTGATGATAACGTCTTATCCATTAGTACAAAGAGATAGCACTATTTATAAAAATCATCACTTCCATACATTAATTTTAGATGAAGCACAATTTGTGAAAAACTTTCAAACGAAGACGGAGAAAACGATAAAATTAATCAAAGCAGCAAATCGATTTGCTTTGACAGGAACTCCTATCGAAAATTCAATAATAGAGCTATGGTCTATATTTCATCTTGTCTTTCCTGATTTATTCCCTGATCGCAAGGAGTTTCTTGCTTTACCAAGAGAAACGATTGCAAAGAAGGTCAGACCGTTTATTCTAAGGAGATTAAAGACAGATGTATTAGACGAACTACCAGAAAAATTCGAAACGGTTCACACTTCAGAATTGTTACCAGAGCAAAAAAAGTTTTATCTTGCATACTTAGCAAAGCTTAAGCATGATACATTTAAACATCTTGATAAAGAAACGTTTGAGAAAAATCGTATTAAAATTCTTGCAGGTATTACAAGGCTGCGGCAGATTTGCTGTCACCCTGGACTATTTGTTGATGGCTATAAAGGTAGTTCAGCAAAATTAGAGCAGTTATTAGATATTGTGATGGAATGTCATAGTACAGGGAAAAGAATTCTCCTATTTTCACAATTTACAAAAATGCTTGAAATTATTGGCCGCGAGTTAACAAATCTTGGACTTCCTTATTTTTATTTAGATGGTCAAACACCTTCTTCCGAAAGAGTTGAGCTATGCAATAAATTTAATAATGGCGAAAGAGGACTGTTTTTAATCTCATTAAAAGCAGGTGGAACAGGATTAAACCTTACAGGTGCTGATACAGTGATTTTATATGATTTATGGTGGAATCCTGCAGTTGAACAACAAGCGGCAGACCGCGCTTATCGTATGGGACAAACACGAAATGTTCATGTGATAAAACTTGTTGCTAAAGGAACAGTTGAAGACAAAATGAACGCACTTCAATTAAAAAAGAAGCATTTAATTGAAGAAGTTATTCAGGCTGGGAATGAAAACATAAGTACACTTACGAGCGAAGATGTTCAAGAAATACTAAGTGGATCAACATATCAATAGAAAAAGTATAAATTCTCCAATAACGACCATTCTAAAAGAGAATGTCGTAATAAAGGAGACAATATATGGATTCATACGAATTAACAAATATGATTATAGACGAGCAATATGAACAAGAGCATGTAACAGCAAACTTTAAGTACAAACAAAAAGACTATAGCATAACGTTCACTAAATCAGACTTGGAACTTATTAATGCTTGGGTTTTTAAGAATCAAACATCGTACCCAGCTAATTTAACTGATAATGAAATAGAAGAAATTAGGGAAAACATAAAAAGGCATTTATAAAGTTTATGTTTTTAAGAACTACTATAAAATTTCTATCGATATAAAAAGGGTTAACACTCAAAAATTTTTGAGTTGTGTAACCCTTTTACATATCAATTTTATTGAATTCTAAGCTTTATTTCCTCCGATTTAAAGCCGAGAGATGTTGAAAGGTCAACAGTATCGACACTAATCGTCATATATTCATATTTTGCAAATACTTCTTTATCAATTTCAGCTAATGAAAATTGCAGTACATTTCCAGTATTTTCTGTTGTTACATTATAAAGCTCCCAATCCTCCTTGGCAGGTTCATTTTCCTCATGATGAAAGCTTAAATTTAATCGATAGGCAACATTTGCTTTTTTGGTAATTTCAAAGAATAGATTTGCATCATTATATTCAGTAAGTACCGGTAATTGGAGAAGGCGAGAGCGCTCAACCTTTAAGCCACCTTCTCTTTCAATAAATTCAATTAACTCGTTATTTTCTAAAACATTGGATAGTTGTTGATTTTCGTGCTCTGTCCGTACGTAAAAAGCCTCATTAGTAAAGACATTCTTCATATCCATTTCCTTTGTCGCACCATATAACAAAACATAGTCATCTGCAAAAATTTCCTGTGGATACAATGCATGATCGCTTTCATTATAATTCCAAAAAGCATCCCAACGTGTAGCTTCTAAAGCTAAACCTCTAAGCTCGCTCCACTTTGAAAAGGGTAGATGATGCGAAGGGAAATAATGATAGGCAAAATGATGACCATATTCATGTGTAAGAGTTTCAGCATAATCAGCTGGCTCTGTATATTTATCCCCTTGATAGAGAGTAATCGTATTCGTCAACGCACTGTAGCTTCCTTTCGTTAGAGAAGATGAATGTGCTCCACCGTCAATAACAATTCCATTCAATAAAGAAAACTCATCACCGTGCTTATTTTCTACGAATTCCTTATATAATTCTACTAATTTTGCTTTATCCCATTCTTCGGAACAACTAATGAACCGAATTCCTTCTGGGGTCGTATAGGATGCGTAGAAATTTACTGGAAGTCCATTCGAACTAAAGCTTGCTAGAAAAGGAAATGTAAATAGTAATATAATAAAAAATTGTCGTAATTTTAACATAGCTGTCACTTCCTTCTCTACATTGTATCATGATACAAATAATACGTAATTGGTATCTTTTGTTTATATCATAAGGTTTGGACGTTTAAACGAATATGTTTTAGGGAATAGAACAATAGATTATAAGAAAAGAGGAGTGGTAAAAATTTCAACTAAAAATTTTTAAAAAATAGTTTTCAAATTAATTCGTATCGTGTATGATATAAATAATCAGAAAATACAGAAAACTATACTGTGAGGTGCTTTTAAATGAATTTTATGAATGTTCCTTTTGAAAATCGTCTTGATACAAATCCATATGTCCATTACTTACAAGAAGGAGACCTTTCTTTTAAAAATGAAAATGAACTCATTTTGAAGCATTTACACGAACTACCCACTGATTTTATGGAAATGACACTTTTTGATATTGACGGACTTGGCTGTGTGTACAATTTTTCTCATATCATTGAATTGGAAAATGGTGAATACCCAACAAAAGCTGCTGTTTATAAAAAAATATAAGGAAGCACATTCTTTCATATGCAAAACCATTTAAATGTTTCAGGCAACCTGAAGGATGACGTAAATATTCCGGATATGAAAGCTAAACAAAGGATGACCTAGTGTCTGAACCCTTCGTCGCGAAATCTAGAAAGGGTGCACGCTAGGTCATCTTTATTTTTTTAAAAAACGAACTAGTTTACATTTATAATAGAAGAAAATAAAAAGGAAGAGGTACGTGTAAATTGGAAAAGATTATCGTAAGACATTCTCTCATTGCAAATGAATCCGTTATCTCTCTTATGAAAAATTTTGATATGGGGGAAATCGTGGATTGCCAATTAGGAACTAGAGGGCTAAACGATACATAAATCGTAACAACAACAGATTCGAAATACATTTTCAGAAATTATCGCCACAATTGGAGACAGAAAAGCGATGTTTTATATGAAATTGATGCACTTAACCGATTAGCTGCAACAAATTTTCCAGTATCTAAACCGCTCAAAAGAAAGGATGGCGAATGGCTAAGTGAACTTAATCAGCCAGAAGGAGTAAGGTTTGGTGTATTATTTACCTATACTAAAGGGGAGAGACCTGATATTCATCCAGATAATTGTTATCTCATAGGACAAGCATTAGGGGCAATACATAAAAGAATGAATTCATTTCATTCAACTTCACAAAGAACATTTGAATTAAACCTCAATTATTTATTAGAACAGCCATTCGACATTATTAAAAACAATGTACAAATAAACCTTATAAAACCTAAGCTAATCGACTTTCTCCAGATGTTTGTAGAAGAATTAAAAGGTCAAATTGCCACTTCTGACCTAGATTATGGTTTTTGCCATGGAGATTTTCATAATTTTAATATGCAAATTGATCAAGGAAAGTTGGAAATATTTGATTTTGATTGTTGTAGTTACGGTTATCGAGCCTATGATCTCTCGGTATTTGTTTGGAATTTGCGCTCAAATTACCCTCATACTGCAAAAGAATGTGAGAAAGCCTTTCTAAGTGGTTACAAAGACCAATATTTCCTTAATAGCATAAATTTTCAACTATTGGATAAATTTGTTATGATAAGAAAAATTTGGTTTTTCGCAACTTTAATTCGCAATGAAGATGTATGGGGTACAGGATGGATGAACGAACAAAGTCTTTCTACCTTTATGGAAGAATTGGTTCAACATAAACAAAATCTCGAATGATAAAACGATCATTGAAATATGGTTTTCCCTATAAATTCGTCTCCACACACACCTACTACTTGAACGAAATGAATGATAATCGTAAAATGCTTGTATAGATTGTTAGATTGAGAAAGGAAGTTTTATGATGAAGCAATTTTCGAAAGTAAGTCTTGCTTTACTTGTGGGATTCATCCTATTCCTAGTTGCAGGTTGTGGGACGAGCATTACAGAAGATAAGACAACAAGTAGTTCTACGCAAAAAAAGGAAGAGCAGGTTAAGGAAGAGCAGGTTAAGGAAGAGCAGGTTATTGAGAAAAACCCCGTTGCAACGATTACGATGGAAAATAATAAGATAATAAAGGTTGAATTATACCCAGCAATTGCTCCAAATACGGTAAATAATTTTATTTCCCTTGCAAATTCAGGATTTTATAATGGATTAACATTTCACAGAGTCATCCCTGACTTCATGATTCAAGGCGGAGATCCGAATGGAGATGGGACGGGAGGACCTGATTATCAAATAAAAGGTGAATTTAGTTCAAATGGTTTTGAAAATAATTTAAAACATGAACGCGGCGTTATTTCAATGGCTCGCTCAGAAGCACCTGATTCAGCTGGTTCACAATTTTTTATTATGGTTGCTGATGCAACACATTTAGATGGTGAATATGCCGGATTTGGTAAAGTAATTGAAGGAATGGATGTTGTGGACGAAATAGTTTCTGTTGAAAGAGACAGTGAAGATAAGCCATTAAAAGAACAAAAAATTAAAGATGTCATCGTCGATACTTTCGGTATCGTTTACCCAGAACCGAAAAAGATCGAATAGGGAGAAGGTATAAAACCGTCAACAGTGTTTGACGGTTTTTTGCTTTATAAATCATAATATTAGCAAAAATATTAAATTAATTTTGAATATTTCGTTCCTTTTTTCCCTATGTTAAGATACAATATAACTAATAAAGCTAAACTACATTCATAGATATAAGACGGATTGACAATACGATCAAAAAGAATTTCTGAATATTCACTTGTAAACAGTTGATTCACTTGATATAATATTCTAAATATTTAAATACATTGAAAAGGACTAGTAAGATTTTTTAAACGCACAGAGAGCTGTTGGTTGGTGGAAAACAGTCGTGAGAAAAATCTGAACTCACCTTGAAGTAGCTCGCTGAAATATTTATTAGAGTAGGTGGAGACGGAGCCTAACCGTTATATTAGGAGGATACATAGTATTTGTACGATTGTATCTACCAAAGTGCACATCACAAGGTGTGAATTAGAGTGGTACCGCGTAAGCTGATAACAGCCTTTCGTCTCTAGAAATGGAGATGAAAGGCTTTTTTGCGTTTATTTTAGTTCTTTTTGGGTGTATTTGCCCCTTAAATATATGAATAATCAATGATCAATCAATTCGAATTTGAAAGGGTGTCTTAAAAAAATGAAAAATGTTGAAAAGTATACAAGAGGATATTTTATGCCTCCAGTTAAAAGCTTAAAATGGACTGAAAAAGAGTATATTACAGAAGCACCAATTTGGTGTAGCGTTGACCTACGTGACGGTAATCAGGCGTTAGTCGTTCCGATGACTCTTGAAGAAAAGCTTGAATACTTTCAATTACTTGTAAAAATCGGCTTCAAAGAGATAGAGGTAGGTTTTCCTGCAGCTTCTGAAACCGAATATACATTTTTGCGGACATTAATTGAAAAAGACCTTATTCCAGACGATGTGACAATTCAGGTCCTAACACAATCAAGAGACCATATTATTAAGAAAACGTTTGAATCATTAAAAGGTGCAAAAAAGGCAGTAGTACATTTATACAATTCAACTTCAGTTGCACAGAGAGAACAAGTTTTTAAAAAATCAAAAGAAGAAATCATTGAAATTGCCGTTACAGGTGCGAAGCTATTAGAAAAATACGCGGCAGAAACAGAAGGAAATTTCCAATTTCAATATTCTCCAGAAAGCTTTACAGGTACTGAACTAGAATTTGCTTTAGAAATTTGCAACAGTGTATTAGATGTATGGAAGCCAACAGCTGACAATAAAGTGATTATTAATTTACCTGCAACTGTCGAGCTTTCAATGCCTCACGTTTATGCAAGTCAAATCGAGTATATGAGTGACCATTTAAACTATCGGGAAAATGTCATTTTATCTCTACATCCTCATAATGATAGAGGAAGTGGTGTTGCAGATGCAGAGCTTGGAATTCTTGCTGGGGGACAACGAATCGAAGGTACTTTGTTTGGAAATGGTGAAAGAACAGGGAATGTTGATATTGTTACACTTGCTTTAAATATGTATTCACATGGTGTTGATCCAAAGCTGAATTTTGAAAATATCCTTGAGATAATTGAAGTGTATGAACGTATGACAAAGATGAAGGTAGATGACAGACAACCATATGGTGGAAAACTAGTATTTGCCGCTTTCTCTGGTTCTCATCAAGACGCGATTGCAAAAGGTATGAAATGGCGTGAGGAAAATGATTGTAAGCATTGGACAGTTCCTTACTTAATGATTGATCCAAAGGATATAGGAAGAGAGTATGAAGGTGATGTAATCCGTATTAATAGCCAATCAGGAAAAGGTGGTATCGGCTATTTACTCGAGCAGCAATTTGGACTTGATTTACCAAAAGAAATGCGTGAAGAGTTTGGTTACACAGTAAAAAATGTCTCAGATCGCCAAAATAAAGAGCTAATGCCAGAAGAAATCCATCAAATTTTCTTAAATGAATTTGTGAATCTTTCTAAACCAATCGAGTTTGTTAATTATCATTTTACAAAGCACGACGATTATCAAACAGTAGTTACCGTCAAAATTAGCGAACAAGAACAGGAATTAAACGGTGAAGGTAATGGTAGATTAGATGCAATTAGCAATGCCCTTCGTATGAAGCTAGGAGTGAACTATCATAATCTTGTATACAAAGAGCATGCACAAGAACTAGGCTCAGAGTCAAATGCGGTCTCATATGTCGGCATCACAGATGACAATGGAAAAGTCTTTTGGGGCTGTGGTATAGATGTTGACATCATGACTTCATCTGTAAAAGCATTGTTTAGCGCAGTAAATAAATTAACTGCAAATACACATTTGACATCTAAGGAAGGGCATTTTATTACGAGTAAATAAGAAGGAAAATGCTTTGTACCCATTTGGAGTAAGTCTCTAAATGGGTTTTCTAGTTCTTTCTTCAATAAGACCGGTATTGTTGCTTATCAAAAATTTATGTTAGAGTCACATTAATTATCCATCTTGGAGTCTACAATACTTAGCTAGCTAGTTAGTTATATGTTTTCCAATTATATCAACTCAAAATCCTTATCTCTTCACTTCAACAAAACAGATCGTGAGGTTCATCACATTTTCGTTTCTATCGCTACGATAAGATAGTTTTATAGTAAATAAATAAGCTGGTGATTAAAGAAAATGAAATTATTACTTCCAAAACAACACGGTGCATGGGCAATGTTAATCATTCCCTTTATTTTAGGGATCGATGCAGGGGGATATTCATTCTTACACATTCCTTTATTTATAGGGTGGCTAAGTCTGTATTTAGCAACATATCCGTTCCTAATGTATGTAAAGGGAAAGAAAAAAGAGTATTACTTTAAATGGTCGAGTATTTATTTAGGATTTGCTCTTGTTTTCTTAGTTTTTGTTCTCATTTTCAAATGGCAAATGCTTTTGTTTGGTTTAGCTATGGTTCCCTTTTTCTTCATTAATATTTATTTTGCAAAGAAAAAGAAAGAAAGGGCATTTGTAAATGATGTAATTGCAATCTGTGTTTTCTGCATTGGTGGGATAGCAAGTTTTTATGTAGGAACAGGGTACGTTAATAAAGAGGCATTTTTCATTGCCTTGTTATCGTTTTTATTTTTTCTAGGAAGTACCTTTTATGTGAAAACGATGATTAGGGAAAAGAAAAACAGACGCTTCCATTATTATTCTTGGTGCTATCATCTTCTTTTAATAGTAGGAATTTTTTTACTAGTAGAAGAAAAACAAATTATTCTCGCGTATATTCCAAGTACAATTCGAGCTTTTTTACTTGTTGGACGTAAACTAACAATTATGCAAGTTGGTATTTTAGAAATTATAAATTCAGTTATCTTTTTATTTGTATTACTCCTAGTTTTTTAGTTAAAAGACTCGAATTCATTCTTCTCATTTTGAAGACAAATGAATTCGAGTCTTTTCATTACTGAAATTTAATGATCTCATCAACTTGCTTTGCTAACATTTGAAAGGAGGAATACAATAATGTTCCTTCTTGATAAATGCTAGGTGTTTCCGTATTTATATTCACCTCTTCAATTGGAAGTTGACTTAGCAAATTAACTTGGAGCTTGTCAGCCAACTTTTGCCCACCACCTTGGCCAAAAATAAAATAGTGTCTTTCGCTGTCATTAGGCTTAAAATATGCCATATTTTCAACAACTCCAATAATTTCATGATTAGCTTTTTTCGCCATCACACCTGCTCTCTCTGCGACATGTGAAGCAGTTTCCTGAGGGGTTGTGACGATGATTTCTTTGCTTTGTGGAATGAGATGGTGCAAATCTAAAGCGACATCTCCAGTACCAGGTGGCATATCAAATAGTACGTAGTCTAAATCACCCCACATCACATCGTTTGAAAAATGCTCAACCATTTTACCTAACATAGGACCACGCCAAACAACTGGCTCGTTATTTTTTATGAGAAATCCCATTGACATGATTTTTACTCCATGTGATTCGATCGGAATGATTTTCCCATTGATTGTTTTCGGTCTATTTATGATCTTCATCATCTTCGGAATACTAAACCCATAAATATCCAAATCAATCAAAGCAACTGTTTTCCCCATATTCGCAAGAGCAATTGCTAAATTGACAGAAACCGTTGATTTACCGACACCTCCTTTTCCACTTGTTATCGCAATCGCAGAACCGTTTATCATATTAAACACCTCATTAATAAATTATAGATTGATATTGTCTTGAGCATAGAAAATACAACAAATGTAAAGAAGCACTGCAAATTTAAATCCTCTATTAAACAATCGTTCAAATAATTTTCTTATCTTTTTCTATTTTGACTATAAAAGCCGAATAGCTCTGTGATATTTTTCACAGTCTCCTTTAAGTCATTCCCTTAGAATGAAAAAAAGTTAAGAATGCAATCGTTACATGAGCATGTTTACTTATGAAGATACCAGTTAGATTTAAAATTGGAGGAGAATATTTTGAAAGGATTTGAACGAACATTTTATTCAAAAACAAGTAAGTATTCCTTTTTTGTTATTTTATTTTTATTTTTTACTGTTTGGATAGGGACAGAAAAGCTATTACATTTCGATATGGCCTTATTAGGCTACTTCATTTCATCATTAATATTTGCAATAGGACTAACAATTCGGATGTGCGCTTGGCTAATTCGCCCTGCAACAAGACAGGTTGTAAAAAGGAGCATGAAAAATCTTAAGTCGAGAAAAAGAGCAAAACGAAATATCCAGTCTATTTTAAAAACAGCTTTTGAAAACATCTTCTTACAAAAATTCATATTTAAGCGTGGCATTTACAGAGGAATTACTCATTTTCTCATTGCATGGGGCTGTATTGGCTCATTTGCTATTACATTCGGGCTAACATTTGGATGGATGCATTTTGAATTAGTCGATCCAGATACATATGTGATTGTTGTAATGGGGGTTAAAACGATTGAAATGGCTGCACATGGAATCATCGGAGAATTAATCTATAACGGCTTAAATATTACAGCTCTCATGGTATTAATCGGTGTTTCTATGGCTTTATTTAGAAGAATTGTTTCCAATGATGTAAAGGTGACACAGAGAGCGGAATTTGACTTATTTCCATTGTTTCTTTTATTAGCGGTTACTGTAAGTGGGTTAGCTTTAACTGTTTCATATGTGCTGTTAGATGGGTGGATGCACCATTATTTAACACTTTTCCATCAAGTTACAGTTGTTATCATGCTAATTTATTTCCCATTCGGAAAATTATTTCATTTACCGATTCGTCCGTTGGCAACTGCAGTACCTATGAATTACCAGGAGCATGTAAAGGTTGATACAAGACCATGTCATTCTTGCGGTGCGACATATAGCTCTGATGATCAAATAGAAGATGTTCAAGCAATACTTGCTGTTCAACAATTTGATTTACAGCTCGAGGATGGAACTTACTTATCAGACTATTGCCTAGCATGCAGGAGAAAAATTCGCGTTATGAAGCAGTTAAATATGGAACAACCGATTCAAGATGAAACAAATCCTATTTTAACGATGAATGGGATGCATATGACTGGCTTCGGTAAACCCAGATCTGTTGATTATTACGGACTTCCGGAACATGTTAAGCAACAGCTTAAAAATAATGATGGAGGAGAAAGAAAATGAGCCAATATTTTGTTAAAGAAGGGATTAAAAATCTTCATAAACCAGGTGAACGATTAGTTACAACACATTGTTGCTATTGTGGGATGCAATGTGGAATGCATATACGAGTTAATGAAAAAACCGGTAAAGTCGTCGGAGTTGAGCCAAGATATGATTGGCCTGTTACCAATGGAAAAATGTGTCCAAAAGGTGTTACAGCATATCAAACGGTTGAACACGACGATCGGATTCTTACTCCATTAATTAAAAAGAATGGAAAATTTATTAAAGCCTCATGGGAAGAGGCACTAGATGTCATCGAAGAGAATTTCAAAAAAATCCAACGTGAAAGTGGTAATGACGCACTTTCAGTCTTTGGCGGTGTTTCGATGACAAATGAGAAATGCTACCTAGTCGGCAAATATGCACGTGTCGCATTAAGAACAAGGTTTATTGATTACAACGGTCGTTTTTGTATGAGTTCTGCTGCAGGTGGTTTTCAAAGAACGTTAGGGATTGATCGGGGTTCAACATTGCCTTGGCCTGAATTAGAACATACAGATTGCTTCTTCATCGCTGGTTCAAATACAGCAGAATGTCATCCAACAAGTATTCAATGGTTATGGAAGGCAAAGGATAAAGGAGCAAAATTAATCGTTGCAGATCCACGTGAAACGGCAACAGCTCGTGTCGCAGATGTACATTTAGATTTAAAGCCAGGAACAGATTCAGCATTAGCGAATGGAATGCTACACATTCTTATTAAAGAAGGCTATGTTGATGAAGAGTATGTAACAAAACGTTGCAATAATTTTGAAGACTTAAAGAAAAATGTTGAAAAATTCACACCGGAGCTTACATCTAAAATAACCGGTGTTGCAATTAATAAATTAATTAAAGCTGCCCATATTTATGGAATGTCACCACGCTCTGTTGTTATGTTTGCTCGTGGCGTTGAACAGCAATCAAAAGGTGTTGATAATGTAGCGCTTTATACTACAATGGCACTTATCCGCGGTCAGATCGGAAAATTTGCTTCGGGTGTTGCTACATTTACAGGACAAGGCAACGGGCAAGGGGGGCGTGAACACGGACAAAAAGCAGACCTGCTACCTGGCTATCGAAAATTAACAGACCGTAAAGCAGTTGAGTATGTTTCAAGTGTTTGGGGGATTGATCCTAATGAAATGCCTAAGCCAGGGGTATCCGCCTACGAAATGTTTGACGAAATAGAGAAAGGCAATATTCGGGGAATGCACGTCATTTGCAGTAACCCCGCAGTCTCTGCACCTAATTTAGAGCATATATGGAATGGGTTAAGAAAGCTAGACTTTCTAGTTGTAAGTGACTTTTTCCTTTCTGAAACAGCTCAATTTGCAGATGTCGTACTCCCAACAACAACTTGGGCTGAGGATGAAGGAACAACAACAAATTTAGAAGGGCGTGTTATTCATATTCGTAAAGTGAGGGACCCTCTTGGACAGTCTAAACCAGATTGGGAGATTTTAAGTTTAATAGCAAAACGTATGGGTCGCGGTCAGTTTTTTTCATATAACAATCCAAAAGAAATATTTGAAGAATTGCGTATCGCATCAAAAGGGGGAAAAGCAGATTATTATGGAATAACGTGGGAGCGAATCGATAAAGAGGATGGTGTCTTTTGGCCATGCCCATCAGAGGATCACCCAGGTACACCAACAATGTTTCGTGAGAGATTCGGGCACCCTGACGGAAAAGCGAATCTTGCGTGTGTTGATTGGCAAGAACCAGGCGAAACACCTACAGAGGAGTTTCCGCTTTTCTTAACGACAGGTCGAGTTGTTTTTCATTATTTATCAGGTAACCAGACGAGACGTGTTTCCTTCTTAATGGAACAATGTCCTGAACCTTTTGCAGAAATGCACCCTGCATTAGCATGCCAATATCAATTACAGGATGGTGATATGGTACGTCTATCTACTCCTCGTTCCGAAATGATTGTTAAAACAAGGATAACAAAAGCAATCCGTAAAGATACAGTCTTTGTCCCTTATCATTGGGGTGAAGAATTAGCTGTGAACCAATTAACAAGTGACCATCTAGATCCATATTCAAGAATGCCAGAGTTTAAGATTTGTTCATTAAAGATGGAAAAGATGAACGATTGACTACAGAAAGAGGTGCCTATCATTGAATAAGATAATGTATTTAGAATTTGAAAGATGTATTGGTTGTCGAGCATGTCAAGCTGCCTGTCGAGAATGCGGCGACCATGATGCAAAAGAACGTAATTATGTAGAATATGTCGATTTCACCGAAAACAGACAAACATACCCAATGCTCTGTATGCAATGTAAAGACCCAGCATGTGCACGTGTTTGTCCAGCAAATGCGATTCAAATAACCGAGGAGGGTGTCGTCCTTTCTGCCATGGAAGAAAAATGTATTGGATGTAGAAATTGTACATTCGGCTGTCCATTTGGCATACCAAAATTCGATTTTGAAGAAAACAAAATGTATAAATGTGATATGTGTTATGACCGCTCAAAATATGATATTGCCCCAATGTGTGCATCTGTTTGCCCAAGTGAAGCCATTCGGTTTATCGATTTTGACGAAATGCAGCAATTACGCAGAAAAAGATCACAAATGAATTTAGTAGAAGGAAAAAAACCACAAGAAGGGAATAAGTGGGATTATGTCCCTGAATTCTTTGGTGTATATACAGATTAAAAAGGGGAGAAGAAAATGTCCAATAACCGATATCAAAAACAAAACCGCCATGATACAAATAGTGATATGATCAATTTGGTCGACAATTTAAATCGGGCTGAGGATCTTAAATTTAATAGACGCGCCTTTTTAAAGACTGCTGTTGGCGCATCAATTACCCTTGGTCTTGCAACATTACCTTTCACTGGATTAGCTCTTACTAATAAAAAAGAAGCAAAGCATAGAGTTGAGATAGCAAAGCTTGCAGATATACCTAAGGATAGTGCTTTTAACTTCACTTACCCAACTGATGATGAACCAGCCATATTAATTCGTACGAAGAAAGGGGAGCTAAAAGCGTATAATAATAAATGTACTCACTTACAATGTCCAGTTTTTTATGAAAAAGAGGAGTCTGTCCTTCTTTGTCCATGTCATAAAGGCTACTTTAATGTCGAAACAGGTCACCCGATGGCAGGCCCACCACAACGTGAGCTACCTCTTATTCAACTTGAAGTAGAGGATGGAATGATTTATGCAGTTGGGAGACAAACGCGTCATGAGTAAAAAAGGATATTGGATCATTATTTTTCTTACCCTAATCGCAAACATTGTTATGCTTCAAATGACGGTTGAATCATTTTTTGGTGAAGAATATGAGCGCATTTATATCTATAGTACAATCTCAATCATCTCATCAGTAATTTGTTTTTTAACATTTTTAAGATGGAGAAAAAACGAATATGATTAATTTCTCGGGCTATCTCAAAAAACTCCTGTTCATTTTGACTTTGAGATAGCCTTTTAAACAACTTATCATCATAAAAAATGGAAGAGATTTTGCTTATACTTTTTGCATTAGCGATTATACAAATGAACATAATGAGAATAATGAGTTCACAGAAGTTTCAAAAAGTATCTAGATCGAATGGTTTAGGACAAATGACCTTTTTTTCATTCATTCTTCGACAAAATCTGATTTGAATATGAAATCAATTAATAGCATACATATTAACTTAAACACTAGAAGGAGAGGGGAAAACAATCATCTCAAGTTAAAATAATGTAAGAACTAAATCGAAACGCTTACATTGCTATTTACCATTTTTGCGATATTGACGAACTTTATACGTTGAGTTAGAATTGTTAAATGTTCGCTGAGTAGATTTAGTATATTTACATTTATTCAAATTAAGAGGTGCATTTCACATGAAAACAAAGATATTTTCTTGGATGAATAAACATATTTATTTCTTTCTTTTAACAATTGTATTTTTATGGATAAAAACCTATATTGCTTATGAAGTTGAATTTACTTTAGGAATTGATAATAAAATGCAGGAGTTTCTCCTATTTATCAATCCTTTAAGTTCAGTTTTATTCTTTATAGGATTCGCATTATTTTTCAAAGGTAAACGTTCATATAATATGATGATTTTCATTAGCTTCCTATTATCATTCCTATTATATGCAAATATTGTCTATTACCGTTTCTTTTCAGATTTTATTACATTGCCAACTCTAACACAAACAGGCAATGCCGGAGATTTAGGACAAAGTATTCTAGCTTTATTAAGCCCATACGATATATTATATTTCCTAGATACGATTATTTTATTACTTCTTGTTTTAACGAAGGCCGTAAAACCTGAAACAACAAAAGTAAAAAAACGAACTGTTTTTATCGTATTTAGTGCAGCTGTTGCGATTTTTGCGGTAAATTTAAGCTTAGCTGAAACAGACCGACCACAGTTATTAACAAGAACCTTTGACAGAAACTATATTGTTAAATATTTAGGTATGTATAATTTCACGATTTATGATGCAATTAAGAGTACTGGCGATTCTGCACAACGTGCGATGGCCGATTCAAATGATATTACTGAGGTAACGAACTATACTAATGCAATATATGCAGAGCCTGATCCAAATCTTTTTGGTGTAGCAAAAGGTAAAAACGTTATTTATATTCATTTAGAATCACTACAAAACTTTATTATTAATTATAAATTACATGGTGAAGAAGTAACGCCATTCCTAAATTCTTTAACAAAGGATAAAAACACATTCTATTTTGATAACTTTTTCCACCAAACAGGTCAGGGGAAAACAGCGGATGCTGAGTTTATGTTAGAGAACTCTTTATTTGGATTGCCACAAGGGGCAGCTTTCTCTACAAAAGGTCGCAATACGTATCAAGCAGCACCTGCAATTTTAGGTCAACAAGGGTACACATCTGCAGTATTTCACGGTAATACTAAGACGTTCTGGAACAGAAATGAAATTTATAAATCTTTAGGTTTTGATCATTTTTATGACTTAAGCTATTATGATGCGGAAGACGATCAAGTGGTGAATTACGGCTTATTAGATAAACCATTTTTTGAGCAATCAATTCCAATGCTTCAATCATTAAAACAGCCATTTTATTCAAAATTCATCACAGTTACAAACCATTTTCCATATCCACTCGATCAAAGCTTAGCAACGATCGAGCCGCATACTACTGGTGATGAGTCTGTTGATAATTATTTCCAAACTGCACGTTATTTAGACGAAGCATTAGAACAATTCTTTAATGATTTAAAAGAGTCTGGACTTTATGATAACTCAATGATTATTATGTATGGAGACCACTATGGTATTTCTGAAAATCATAAAGCTGCGATGTCTAAAGTGTTAAATAAAGAAGTAGACAACTTTGAAAATGCACAATTACAACGGGTACCATTATTTATTCATATCCCAGGTGTAGAGGGTGGAACAATGCACCAATATGGTGGACAAATCGATTTAATGCCTACTGTTATGCATTTATTAGGAATTGATACTAAAGGATATGTTCAATTAGGTACTGATTTATTCTCACCTGAGCATCAAACTGTTGTACCATTCAGAAACGGTGATTTTATTACTGAGAATGTTACAGGGTTGAACGGAAAGTATTACGATACAAACACAGGTGAAAAACTAGAGAAAACAAAAGAAATTGAGCAATATGAAGAAAGTACAGAAATGAAGTTACAGATGTCCGATAAAATCGTTAACCAAGATTTATTACGTTTCTATACTCCTGAAGGATTTACACCTATTAATCCTAAAGATTATCAATATACGGATAAAGATAGTACAGATGAAAAATCTACTGATGAACAATCAGAAGACGAAAAATCTGCTGAAAAATAATATATCTTTTAAACTGTCAATAGATTATCGATCTATTGGCAGTTTTTTTCTATAAATCTACAAAGATTATGTAAAATATGGTAATATAGTAGAGTTGGTAAAACTATGAACACCATGATAAAAAAGGAGATACCATGAAAACGAAAACGAAGATTTACATATTGCTCGGTGGGATAGCTGTTCTTGTATTACTGTTTTCAATGAGATATATTCCTACAGACAAATTGGTAAAGAATTTTACTGAAAATACTCTTGTAGCAGATATTCGCCAATTTCTAAACTTATATAATGAAAATAAATTGTTAGAGGAAAGAATCGCAAGTATTGAGCAACTTAAAATAGAAAACCAGCTTGTCCAATCTGACAATAGTGAATTAGAGAAAACGAAGCAGGCTGTTGAAAGATATAAAAACTATCAACCTCTTGTTGCTACTGTTATTTATCGAGATTTTTCTTCCGAAAATAGTCAAAATTGGTTTAATTCATTAACACTTAGTGCTGGGGAAAACCAAGGAATTAAGAAGAATATGCCTGTCATTTCACCTGAAGGCCTCATTGGATTAATTAAAACAGTTCATAAAGACACAGCTGAGGTGGAGCTAATTACAAGTAATCAGAAAAGAAGCTATATTCCAGCCACCTTTAAAGATGACCAGTCAGTTTTCGGTATGATTGAATCCTATGATCCTGAAAACAACCTGATTAAAATGACAAGAATTGAAACGAATAAGGAAATTAAAGTAGGGAGTATTGTAACAACTTCACAAAAGAGTACTTACTTTCCTGCTAATTTGGAAATTGGAGAAGTGATAGAAGTTAAGAAGGATAACTATGGTTTAACAAATACAGCTTCCGTTAAACCAGCTGTTCATTATTACGATATAAATTATGTTTTAGTTTTACAAAATCCTAAATAAGGAGCTTTTGTTCATACAAGGGCATGAGGAATAAGTAAAAAGCTAAAAAAGAGGGGGTGTCCAAGATAGGGGCTGACCCCCAAACATCATTATTAAGCTTCTTAACTATTTTCTTTAGGAATAAGACTATTGATACATCATAAATTACCATTCGTTTGACGCTTCAATCTTTAAATCCTTCCCTTTAAATGTTTTTTCACCGAATAGCGTAACCAATGTACATTTTGTTATCGTGTCCTCATATTCAGATGTTTCGTATCCAACAAATAATCCTGATGCGAGTTCAACTTCAGATTCATTTATAACACGAACCTTTTTCCCGGAAAGTGATGTCAGCATAGCCTTTTGGATAAATCGATACCATTTTTGCCAATTTGTTATAATATACGCTGGTTCACCAGTTTCAGTATAGCCTAACAAACTATTTTTATCGTAGATTGTTCCTTTAAGCCGGTCCTGAATACTAGAAAGGAGAAAATGGATTTTTCTATATTCCTGAATGCCTAATTGATTAGAATAGGTAATAGATAGTTCCTTATTTCGTGTATCGATCTCAACATTCAATAGATTTCTTTTATTAATAGGATAGACAAAACGATTATCAATCCATTTAAAACCATACTCTTTTAGGATTGGCATCATTTCATTTCCTTGATATGTTAGAATTGCAGATAACATGATTTTATTCCTTCCTATTTAATCATTCTCATTTTTTCCTTCGAAATATCGTTAAATTGACCAACATAATATTTTATTTCTCCAGCTTCATTACTTATTTTCGTAATCGTTAACCATTCAGGATAAATTTCACCATTTTTCCGCTTGTTCCATATTTCGCCCTGCCAATAACCATTTGTTTTCACTTCAGACCATAACGTTTGATAAAATGCCCGATTATGTTTTCCTGATTGTAATATATTCGGCTTTTTCCCAATAACTTCTTCCATTTCATAGCCTGTAACTTTTGTAAACGCAGGATTGACACTTTGAATAATCCCTTCACGATTTGTAATCATAAGCCCTTGTGCCGTGTTCTGAATAATTTTATTGTCAATTTGGCGTTCCTCTTGGTAGTACATAAAGACAACAATGACAAAGCTAAGCAATGCAAATTCGGATAAAGCCATAAATCCAATAGCATAATGACCTGTTAAATTAAATACAGATGTTAATACAAGAGGTGGAAAAAAGCCTCCTAGCCCTCCCATTGCAGCCACAATTCCATTAACGATACCTGCTTGCTTTGAGAAATATAGTGGGACGAGCTTGAATACTGTTCCATTTCCGATACCAGCACAAACAGCGACAGTTAAAACACCAATTGTATATATTTCAATTGTTGGTGAAAAGGATAAAATGACACCTGAAATCGTCAAACCACCAAATACAAACATAAGCATATAATAAGTGTTAAATTTATCTGCAAGAAAGCCGCCGATGGGGCGAAGAATAGTTGCTAGCACAATAAAACCTGCTGTTCTTAATCCAGCTGAAACAGGATCAAGCTCAAAGTGGTTCACAAGAAAATTGGGTAAATAAATCGTAAATGCTACGAAGCCGCCAAACGTAATAAAATAAAACAAGCTTAAAAACCAAAGGATTTGATTTCGATATACTTCTTTTATTTGCTGCATGATTGGCTGCTTAATTTTTTGTTCTTTTTTATCACCTAGGAAAAAGTTCGAAACGGCAAATAATAATAAAAGAACGATATAGAGTCGGACCGTTTGTTCCCATCCAATTGTTTTTGCCAACACTGGTGCGGCAAATGTTGTTATTGCTGTTCCGATATTTCCTGCACCATATATTCCATTAATAAAACCATGCTTTTCTTTACTGTAATACTTTGGAAGGGAGGTAACACCAACAGAAAAGACAGCTCCACTTATCCCTAAAAATAGACCTCCTAAAATTAAATCAAATAATGAATTTGCGATGCTAATATAATAAACAGGAAAAATTAAAAGGATAAAACTAATCGTGAAAATAATCCTTGCTCCAAATCGGTTAGTAAAATATCCGATCGGAATTCTAAGAATCGAACCTAAAATAACAGGAATCGCTGTTACGAGTGCAATTTCTTGTTCAGTTAAACCGAAATCCTGTTTGATATTTGGCATAAGAGATGAAATTAACACCCATACCATAAATCCTGCGGTTAAACTTAAAGTTTGAAGAGGAAGCTGAACTTTTTGACGCTTCATCATGAATTCTCCTTTCGAGTTCTTTTTTAAGTTGACTCTGCTAAAAATTGCCGACACTAACCTTTAAAAACCATTTGTGCCAGATACCTTTAACTTAGCCATATTTTTAAAGGTATCTTAGCAAACCAGTTACATTCTGTTTGTGTAAAATATCACATTTAAAGAGCGTTTTTAAAAAGGTGTAACATTTTCGCAACAAAAAACCTACCCAAGCATTTAGGGTAGGCATTTTATCATCCTTTTTTACATTATGCTGTGAATCTTTGTTGTTTATTTCCTATTTACAGCATTTGCTTTTCACGGACATTTCGGAACCCTCCTTAAGAGCATTAGCCCTTTAAGGCCTCACTTTAACACACTACTCCCGCAGGAGACTCACGAATTCTCTCCAATAAAAAACAAAATGAATGAAATCTATAACTAGCTTTAATACGAGATTTTACATTATGAAAGATACCTAGGAAAGAGGATGTTATTTTCTAAATGAATATGCTGGAACATATCATCCTCTAGCATTTCCAAACGGTTATAAACTAAACGATACGTTCCACAAGCAGATTCAGGTACATGATAATCATTTGTTAACATACGAATTTTCTTTAAAATGTTACCTGCTGCATTGTGTTCATCCTCGAGACTATTTATTAATATCTGCAATTCTATTCGCGATTGTTCTGACTTTTCTTTTTCATATTTTAAAATTTTCGGAAAAACCGCTGTTTCTTCCTTTTCAAAATGCTCGTATAACTCTTCCTTTAACTCTGTAAAAAGTGCTAAAAGTTGATGCAAATGTGGATGATGTTTACCGTGTACAAATGCGACCTTTTTCACATAAGGCGTCATTTGCTTCACTTCAGATAAGGCAAAATGATGGTGTACAGAAATAATATGATGAAGTAATTTTTCTGATTCAACCATTCTCCAATCTGTCTCTTCTGTCGAACGATTATTCTCTAGATAAAATTGTTCAAGCTTTTTGACAATTTCATCTGCCGGAAGCTTCCGATCGGCAATTGCCTGTTCTAGCGATTTCATTCCTCCACAGCAAAAATCAATTTTAAAATGTTTAAAAAAATCACTGGATTGTGGAAACGCTGCGACAATTTCTCCAATTGTTGTTGTGCGGTTAAATTTTTCAATCATACTTGCACCTCCTAAAAGAAGCATACTAAAGTTTACAAACGATTGTTGTGATATCTATCACAACAATCGTTTGTTTTCTATCAATTTAATTGGAAACATTTTAGCATAGCATTTTCTCCTAATGTCTACTAATCTGTAAGATATAAGCTTTAAAACTAGCTTGATAGCTCCAATAGCTTATAGGATGAGGAGATAAAAAAATGAATTATTCAACTGTGCAGCAAATTATGAATAGTCCTGATACGAATCAGGCCGTTAAATATATTAAAAAGCTATGGTATGCGAAGGAAGAAGGCTATTTGTCATTATCAAATAACTATCATTTTTATAAAAATGAGGTCATGCATTTACGAGCATATGCACCTGATAATTGGAAGTTGAACATAGGAGATCGATCCTTTTCAATTTCAAAGCAAATTGATAATCATGGGATTTGTAAAGTGACGATATTTGCCAACGGAGACATATCATATACAATACATTAAAAAATCTCAGACAAATTCTGAGATTTTTTTGTTATGTTATTGCTTTAATACATTTTCGAGCTATGCTATGTTTATTGAATATATGAATAACCCTGTAATGGAGGGGTACCTAATGAAATTGGCAGTCTCCACTGTAGTCAAAGATAATAGTTTTAGAGAATCCTATACTTTCCTTCTTTTATAATAGAGGAAACCACATTAAATAAAATCTCCATTTCTTCCTCTGTGCCTACTGAAATACGCAATTTATCCTTCAATCGAGGGGAATCAAAATAACGGACGTATATGTTTCTTTGAATGAATGCTTCATATAGCTCTTTTGCTGTCATGTTTCCATGGCTAGGAGGTGTACATAGGATAAAATTCGTTTCAGATGGTAAAACGGTAAACCCTAACTCTTTTAACCTGTCACTAATACGATCACGAATTTGTTTAATCCTATTAATTGTTGTATTCAAGTACTCCTTATCTTTTAAAGCAGCTAATGCAAGCTGTTGACTAATCGTATTAACATGATAAAGATTTTTACTTTTTTCTAATGCAGCTATAAACTGAGGATTTGAAAAACAATAGCCAATGCGAATCCCACTTAGTGAAAATACTTTTGAAAATGTTCGTAAAACGATCACATTATCATATTGATGAATGAGTGGAACGGCTGAATTTTTAGGATCGGCAAAATCGATATATGCCTCATCGATAACAATAAGACCTGAGTAATGACAAACAAGGTACTCGATATCGGATGATGGTAACAGTAAACCTGTTGGGGCATTTGGATTAACAAGGATAATTGCGTCTGCTTTCGTTTTGATCAGTGAGTTAAGATCAATTGCATAATCCTCACGTGTCGGAATTTTCACACATTCAACTTGAAATCGTGCCGCAACATTTTCGTAAAGTGAGAATGTTGGATCAGGTAATGCAATTCGCCCTTGAGCTCCAATAAAAACGGTAAAAAGTAACGAAATAATTTCACTCGAACCATTCCCACAAAAAACCTGTTCTGCCTTTACAAAATTTTGCTTTGCTATTTCTTCACATAGTTCCTGGCATAGCTGATCCGGATATCTTTTTAATGAATCAACCTGAATAGATTGCAATGCCTCAAAAACTCGCTTAGACGGTGGAAAAGGATTTTCGTTCAAGTTCAATTTAATTGCCCTTTGATCAGCTGGTTGTTTTCCAGACTGATAAGAAGGCATTTCCATAATATGAGGTAGAATATTAGCCATTTTTTGCTCCTTTATTAAATATTTTTATAAAAATAATGCTATGATGAGAATAACTTGAAATTGACATTACAAAAATAGCCAGATTTAACAAATTGCAAGTGACAGTTGAAAAGGAGGGGAATACGAAATGGAATTAACCCCAATGATCGACAAATCCTCGTTTGAACCGATTTATCTTCAAATATATAATTATATTCAAGAGGAAATAATTGCTGGTAGAATTGAAAGAGACAGTAAACTTCCTTCTATTCGAAGATTAGCTCAATATCTCAACATAAGTAGAACACCTGTGGCATTAGCATATGACCAGCTACTTGCAGAAGGTTATATTAAAAGTAAGCCAAGAAGTGGTTATTTTGCAGAAAACGTAGAATCGATAGCTAGATCCAATTATGATCTGAAACAAAATAAGGTATCTCCTACCGGCAACTATTCACCAATACATCACTTTTATCATTCCTATCAAAATGATGCCATTAAGTATGACTTTGGCTATGGCACAATTGATTTGCATCATTTCCCGTTAGCAAAATGGCGAAAATTTATGAATCGAAGCCTATTGCCAGAAAACAGTTTCCATTTATTATATGGGGATATCCAAGGGGAAATAGGACTTCGTGAGGAAATCGCTTCATACCTACACCAAAATCGTGGTGTCAGGTGCTCTCCAGATCAAATTGTCATTGGTGCTGGTACATTTCATTCTCTAGATCTTTTGTTTCAGCTCATTCAGCACAGAACGACAAGCATTGCTGTCGAAAGCTCCGTACATGTTGGGGTGAAAGCTTTATTAAATAAATTTCCATTTCAAGTTGAACCACTAGATTTAGAACTGGACGGTATTAACTTAAATAAATTAAAGAAAAAAGAAGTACAAGCTATTTATCTCACACCATCTTATCAGTTTCCATATGGGATGACCCTTTCGATTAACAAACGAATTAAACTATTAAAGTACGCTACAGAAAATCAAATATATATTATTGAGAATGATTATGACGGAGAATTTCGCTATAATAATCGTCCTATTCCTTCGTTACAAAGTCTTGACAATAATGGAAGAGTCATTTATTTAGGGACATTTTCAAAATCGCTTACACCTTCATTTCGAATTAGTTATCTTGTATTACCAACAGATTTGCTTTGCTTATTTCATATAGGGAAGCATAGCTATGACCAACATGCATCACCTATTTTTCAAAAAACCCTTCAATGGTTCATGGAATCAGGTGATTTTGAGAGACATATGAGAAAAATGCGAACCCTTTATCAAAAAAAGCATGAGATTATAACAAGTCGCTTTTCAGACATTTTTGAGGATAAAATAGAAATAGTAGGTGCAGGCGCAGGTCTTCATATTGTCATTAAAGTGAAAAACGATATGGACGAATTAAAGCTTATTGATACAGCTAAACAATTCGGTGTCAACGTATATCCAACATCAATCTACAAAATTGAAAATCATCAAAAGCAAGACAACATACTTTTACTAGGTTTTGGCGGATTATCGGAAACTGCAATCGAGGAAGGATTAAGATTACTTAAAATCGCATGGTTTCCAAACAAACCATGAAAAAAATAGTGAAATAACAGGACCATTTTTGGTTCTGTTTTTTTGTTTAATAACAAAATGAAATGTAGATTCGTGAAAATCCTGGAACACCTAGTTCTTATTCATCTACTGCTAAAAGAAGTTTTGTCACATATGGAATGTTCTTTGAAAAATATAAGAAACATAAATAGATTGTATATTTTTTCAACTATCGTGGTAATTTATATTTGGCTTTAAAACTTAAGTTAATGGAGGAACGACATATGCAAAATCAATTGAACCAACAGGCAATCGGAGCCCATGAAATTTTAGATTGTCATGAAGTGTTAATGTGTACAATCAATGGAATTAATCAGTTTCAATTGTTTCAACAATATTGCCAGGATCAAGAGTTAAAGAATATTCTTCAAAATCAATTATCGTTTATGACAAGTGAGTACAATACGATATTACAGGCAGTTCAACAAAAAGCAAATATCGGACAATTACCGAGCGTTCAAGCAAATATGAATTTTACACCTTCATACGGGATCAAGCAAGGTGGGGTTCCAGAAATTCCAAATGCATCTGTTAATCATATGAACGACCGTGATGTATCCTCTTGTATGCTTGGACTTCATAAATCATCAGCAGTTATGAAAATGCAAGCAGCTCTAGAATGTACAGATTCAGGATTACGTGAAATGATGATTCAAAGTGCGAAAAATTGTGCTGACCAAGCCTATGAAGTTTGGAGCTACATGAATAAAAACGGCTACTATCAAGTTCCAACATTTGATCAAACAACGACAAACGTAATAATGAACAGCTACCAACCGAGCAGTATATATAATCCGACTGCACAACAAATAAGCCAAAACAATATACACTTTTAATTGGAGGGATTACAATGCATACTAATCAACACGCGATTCAACAAATTAACCAATGCCGTCAAATCGTTCAACAAATGATTCAACAAACACAACAGAGCAGTCAGCAATATAAACAAATGCTCCAACAAGAGCAACAAAATGTTCAAATGTTACAACAAATGCTTCATCACGAACAACAAGCTGTTCATGTTATCCAGCAAAGCCTGCAAAATCATCACCAAGCCATTCAACAATGCCAACAAGTATTAAATATTTGCAATCAAATGCAGCAAGAAATTTCAACAACAGCTCCAGCGACACAAGGTTTTAGTATTCAATCACAAATCCCAAGTTATCAAGCTTCACAAGTAAATAGACCATTCATCCAACGATAAAAAGCCTGCAGGCAGGGTAAAGGTAAGTTTGAGTCAACTTTACCCTGTTTCCTTCCATATTTTCACTATATCCTTACCAAAACCAATGATATACATACTCTTTATAAAGTTGACATCTGAAAAAGGTTCTTATATAATTATCTTGAAATCGAGATTATTTTAACTGAGATATTCCGTATTTTCATTGAAATAGGGTTGAAAGGAAGATCACTATGAATAGAAAACCATTAAAAGGAATTCATCATGTATCAGCATTAACGGCAAATGCAAAGAATAACTTTGAATTTTATACAAAAATATTAGGGATGAGATTAGTAAAGAAAACCGTCAATCAGGATGACACATCTGTCTATCATTTGTTTTATGCGGATGAACGAGGAAATCCAGGCACTGACTTAACTTTTTTTGAGATTCCTCGTGCAGGGAGAACATATCCTGGGACAAACAGTATTACAGCTACCTCACTCCGTGTAAAAGACAACGAGGCACTTCAATATTGGAAAGAGAGATTTGTCCAATTACATGTTGACCATGATGAGATTCAATATGAATCACAGCGAGCGACATTATCGTTCAGAGATCCTGAAGGACAACGATTAATCTTAGTTTCAGATGAAGGTAATAAAGGGGTAGCAGGAGGGATCCCTTGGGATAAAAGCCCTGTACCGAAAGAAAAGGGAATCATCGGACTAGGGCCGGTACATTTAACTGTTTCACGACCTGAGAGAACAATCGAAGTATTAACGAAAATAATGGGCTTTCGCGAAATTGCATCGTACAAAAGAGACAAGGATCAAAAAGCTGTACGCGTTTTTGAAACTGGTGAAGGTGGAACAGGTGCAGAAATTCATGTAATAGAAGAAACGGAGTTAAGTCGTGAAAGACCAGGTCGAGGAAGCGTTCACCATGTTGCATTTCGCGTAGAGGATGCAAAAGAATTGGAAAAATGGCAAGCGATTCTGGAGGAAAATCATTTGCCTAATTCTGGTTTTGTCGAACGATATTATTTTGCGTCATTATATTTCAGAGAACCAAATGGAATTTTATTTGAGCTTGCAACAGACGGACCTGGATTTGAAGGTGACGAAGATTTTGAGCATTTAGGAGAAACATTAGCTTTACCTCCTTATTTCGAAAGCAAACGAAAAGAAATTGAAGCAAAATTAACGCCATTGGAAACAAACTGATAGGTTAGAAAGGGGAATTTCATTTATATGAAACATATTTATCAAGCAGGTAAAAATAAAAACGCACCAACTTTTGTTCTACTCCATGGAACTGGTGGAAATGAACGTGATTTATTACCTATAGCCAATATGATAGCACCAGATGCATCAATCCTCGGTGTAAGAGGGAATGTCCTTGAAAATGGGATGCCAAGATTTTTCAGACGGCTTGCTGAGGGAATTTTTGATGAGGAGGATTTAATTTTACGTACAAATGAATTAAATGAATTTCTAAATGAGGCTGCTGAAAAATATGAATTTGATCGCGAGCGTCTCGTTGCAATAGGCTATTCAAATGGCGCTAATATAGCAGCAAGCCTAATGTATCATCTTCCAAACGTCTTACATGGAGCTATTCTGTTTCATGCAATGGTTCCACGTAGAGGAATTCATTTACCAGACTTATCAAACACTCACATATTTATTGGTGCCGGTACAAACGATCCGATTATACCACAACAGGAAACGAAGGAGCTTATCGAAACGCTTCGAAATGCAAATGCAATTGTTGAGGAACATTGGGGTCATGCAGGTCACCAATTAACAAGAGAAGAAGTTGAAAAAGCAAGAGAATGGTATATTCGTCTTTACGAATCAAAATGATATCACGAAAAATAGAAATGGTCAGTTATTTCAGGTTTAATCTTGAAGGTAACTGACCATTGTTATTTGAAATCAAAACTACATATGAAAACTAAAGACTATTTACATTTACAATACATTCCTTAGACTCGTTTTTCGGAGAATTGACTAAGCTTGATACTGGATAGCAATCCATTAAATTAGCTTGATAAGGTACTAGTAATGATTTTAAATCGTTATAATTTGTTTGATTTCTATCAATCCACTCATCATATTTATCTTCGTGTAAAATAACAGGCATTCTGTCATGTACTTCTTCTAACAACTCGTTTGGTTTTGTTGTAATGATCGTGCACGTAAATAGCGGCTTGTCTCCTTTATCCCATCGTTCCCATAATCCAGCAAAGGCAAATGGTTTGTTATTTTTCATCATAAAGCGATATGGCTGTTTCATGTTCCCTTCTTTTTTCCATTCATAAAAACCATCGCATAAGATAAGGCATCTCTGTGATTGAAAAGGTCTTTTAAAACTAACCTTTTCATCAAGTGACTCAGCCCGAGCATTAATCATTTTATAACCAATTTTCGTATCCTTTGCCCACGGAGGAACAAGTCCCCATCTCATTTTTGTTCCAACACGATCTTTTCCATTTGAGCCAACGACAAGGATATCCTGGGAAGGAGCAATATTATATCTAAACTCAAGCTCTTCATGTATAAGAAATTCAAAATGCTCTTGTAAAATCGTTTGATCTGTAGCTAAGGAAAAGCGTCCACACATTGATTACACCACCGATCTTCATTTCATCTTTATAAACTTTATAACATAAGGTAAAAAGAAAAAGCAAAAGGTGAAATGCCTATACAGACTTTTGTCTAGATACATATAGTAAAGCAAAAGCTTTAGGAGGTGTAACAATGGGTGGTGAAGCTGGTTACGGCTTTGGAGCTGGATTTGCTCTATTAGTTGTATTGTTTATCTTGTTAATTATTATCGGTGCTTCTTACGTTGGTTACTGACAATTCGAAGAAAAAGATTGCCCTTATCTTTTCGATATAGGGCTTTTTTCATTGTAGAGGGGTACAAATAGTTTTACTCAAAATTTTTGAGCATATTACTTTATAGAATAAATCTTTTATTGCAAAATATAAGACGAGACTCTTATCTATTGAATCATTTTTATTCAAAAGATAGTAGAATCACTTATTAGGTTTTAGGTAATTCCTTTCTCTCGTAAAATAGGAAAAATACCTAAGCAACTTAATAAAATACCACATAATAAAGGGGTTATGAGGATGAAAAGCTTAAAAAGCACAACTACACTACATAATGGAGTAAAGATGCCTTGGTTCGGATTAGGGGTTTTCAAGGTTGAAGAAGGTCAAGAGGTTATCGACTCAGTTAAAACAGCAATTGAAGTAGGGTATCGAAGCATTGATACAGCTGCCGTCTACGGAAACGAAGAGGGTGTAGGAAAAGCAATTGCAGAAGTAGATGTTCCTCGTGAGGAGCTATTTATTACATCAAAAGTTTGGAACACTAACCAAGGTTATGAATCCACATTAAAGGCATTTGATGAATCGATGGAAAAGCTAGGCTTAGACTACCTAGATTTATATCTTATTCATTGGCCAGTTCCAGAGCTAAATAAATATAAAGAAACATGGAAAGCATTAGAAAAGCTTTATAAAGAAGGAAGAATTCGTGCGATAGGTGTAAGTAATTTTAAAGAGCATCATTTGAAGGATTTATTGGCAGATTGTGAAATTAAACCGATGGTAAACCAAGTTGAATATCATCCACGCTTAAGTCAAAAAAGCTTACATGAAATTTGCAAACAACAGCAAATTCAACTTGAGGCATGGTCACCTTTAATGCAAGGTCAATTAATCAATGATCCAACTTTATCTGAAATCGCAGAAAAATATAATAAGTCAACAGCACAAATTATATTACGCTGGGATTTACAAAATGAGGTCGTCACAATCCCTAAATCAATTAAGCCTCATCGCATAAAAGAAAATGCAGATATCTTTGACTTTGAACTAAGTGCAGAGGATATGGATAAAATTAATGCGATGAATCAAGATAAACGAGTTGGTTCAGACCCAGATCATATGAATAAATATTAAGAGGTAATGAAGAAGCGAATCGATATGATTCGCTTTTTGCATATTATTTAGCTGGTATGAAATGATAAAGGAGATATAAAAAATAGAAAGAGGTAATGAGATGCTTAGGCGTTTATTTGCTTTTTTCCTCCTTGCGATCTTTCTCCCTATTCAAGGAATAAACGCAGAAACAGTAATTTCTCCAGCCTATTTAAATTCATTAACAGAGCTATTACAGTCACATCCTTCACTAAAAGGTGCAATCGCTGGGGTTAGCATCCGTTCCGCTGAGACAGGTGAATTGCTATTTTCCTTTAATGGTGATACAAGATTAACTCCCGCCTCGAATTTAAAATTATTTACAGCTGCTGCGGCTCTAACTACATTAGGGAAGGATTATACTTTTCAAACAGAATTGCTAACAGATGGAACCATTAAAGAATCTGAATTAAACGGAAGCCTTTATCTAAAAGGAAAAGGTGATCCGACTCTACTTCCTTCAGACTTAGAGGAATTTGCACGATTGTTAAAGAAGGAAGGAATTACAAAAATAAACGGTGACTTAATAGCTGACGATTTCTATTTTGATCATGTTCGATATTCTGTAGATGTACCTTGGTCAGATGAAGCAGCAAAATATGGAGCTGCGATATCTGCATTAAGCATTGCCCCTGACACTGATTTTGATTCAGGTACTGTGAAATTAGAAATAGCAGCAAGTAAACGAATCAACGAGAAAGCAATAATAAAGATAATTCCAGAGTCAGATCCAATTCATATAGTGAACAGGACAAAAACAGTTCCAGCAGAAGCTACACACCATGTAACGATTGAACGTATGCATGGGGCAAATACGATAATTGTCTCGGGAACCATCCCTGTCGATTCTCCAAAACAAAAGGAATGGATTGCTGTTTGGGAACCGACAATCGTAACTTTGAATGTCTTCAAGCAAATCTTAGAAAGGGAAGAAATTAGAATAGAAGGCACATTAAAGGTGGAGAAAACTCCTAAAAAGTCACTAACTTTACATCGCCACAAGTCAATGCCATTAAAGGATGTATTAATCCCATTTATGAAGCTTAGTAATAATGGACATGGAGAAATTCTAATTAAAGAAATGGGGAAGGAATTTTTAGACAACGGAAGCTGGGAAGCAGGATTAGAAATTGAAAAACAAGCATTATCAACGTTAGGGATAAATTCAAATAACCTAGTAATTCGTGATGGCTCTGGAATTTCACATCAAAGTTTAATTCCGGCTAATGAAATTACAAATTTGCTTTATAAAGTAAAACAGATGGAGTGGTTTCCAGTATTTTATCAATCGTTACCAATTTCGGGAGTTGAAGGTAAGTTAAAAGGTGGGACATTAAGACATCGAATGCAAGAAGGTAAGTTTAAAGAAAAGGTTATCGCTAAAACTGGAACATTAACAAATGTAAGTTCTCTTTCTGGTTATTTAATAATTGATAACAATAAGGCGATTATTTTTTCAATCGTTCTAAATCATCTTAAAGATCATGATGATGGGAAGAAGGTTGAAGAAGACATCCTCAATTTGTTAGTAAATATGAAATAAAAGATACGTGAGTGCCAAAATTTTCATTTATATGATTCAACTATGAGCATTCCCTTTGAAATAAATATTCATGATTGAAATAATAGAAGAGAAGAGCTACATACATATGAAAGGAGTAATAACAAATGAATGTTCTTGTCGTCGGAGCAAATGGACAGATTGGAAAACACCTTGTCCATCTTTTGCATCAAAGTAATGAGCATCATGTTAGAGCAATGGTAAGATCAGAGGAGCAGGTCAAGCAATTAGCGGAAAATGGAATCGAAGCGGTACAAGGTAATCTAGAAGGGACAGTTGATGAAATTGCAAAGGCAGCAAACGGTTGTGATGCGATCGTGTTTACTGCAGGATCAGGTGGTCATACTGGAGCAGATAAAACATTATTAATTGATTTGGACGGGGCCGTTAAAACGATGGAAGCAGCTAAAAAGGCACAAATATCTCGGTACATTATGGTTAGCGCCTTCCAAGCTCATAACCGAGAAAATTGGAGTGAAGCAATAAAACCATATTACGTTGCAAAGCATTATGCAGATAAAATGCTTGTACAATCAAATTTAGATTACACGATTATTCGTCCAGGTGGATTAACAAATGAATCTGGAACTGGAAAAATAGCGGTTGGAGAAAATGTTCAACGTTCAACAATCCCTCGTGAAGACGTAGCCCGTACAATTGTTGCATGTCTTCAGGAAAACAAGACCATTAAACATTCGTTCGATCTCGTATCAGGAGATGTACCGATAAGTGAAGCAGTTAAAAAATTAAACTAATACGATGCAATTCTAAACCTATCAATTGATAGGTTTTTTCTAATATGACTAAATCTATTTGCTGAAAAATAATCCAAAAGAATCAAATATAATAATTACCCAATAAATTTGTTTTTATTACAAAAAACATATTGAATAGTGGGAAAAATTAGATTACAATGTTTTTAACTACCATACTAGTATGACAAAAATTTTTATAGTGTTTGTATGTCTGATAAACAAACTAAGTTTTCCATTTTATTTAACAGTACAATAATTAATCAAATAATTGTACAAAGTTGATGTTATTACATAAATGTAAGCGTTTTACATATGGAGTATATTCCTAATAAACTCTGATGTAAATGATCAGCTTAACTCATTTTTCCTATTAGTAACAATGTTTTCTATATACATTTCTCAAAACAATATTAGGGTGGGGGTAAATATGGGAGAGGTAAAAGTCGAAAAGATTCAAAATGTAGAAGTAATGAAGAAAAGTAAATTAGCCACGGTAGGAACAAAAATTCGAAAAGATTGGCAGCTTTACTCATTACTAATTTTACCTATCATTTATTTATTAATATTTAAGTATGGTCCGATGATAGGAAATGTAATCGCATTCAGAAGATTTATGCCAGGGGGAAATATTTACGGGGAGAGTTGGGTTGGCTTTCACTACTTTAAAATGTTTATAAATGACCCAACCTTTTGGAATGTCTTTACTAATACATTAATGCTTGGTGCTCTAACATTACTATTTTGTTTTCCAATGCCAATTATATTTGCATTATTTCTTAATGAAGTAAAGTCGAAAAGGTTTAAGAAGTTTGTTCAAACAGCTTCTTATTTGCCACATTTTCTATCAATCGTTATAGTTGCTGGGATGATTTTGCAGCTCACTGCTGTAAGCGGTTCAATAAATACGGTTGTTGAATTTTTTACAGGGGAGAAAATTAACTTTATCCAACAAGCTGATTGGTTTAGAACCATTTATGTCACTTCTGAAATTTGGCAAGGCATGGGTTGGGGAGCGATTTTATATTTGGCTGCGTTAACAACCATTGATGAATCCTTATATGAAGCGGCAAAAATGGATGGAGCCAATAGATGGAAGCAAACACTTCATATTACGATTCCAGGAATACTTCCAACAATTGTTACTCTTTTAATCTTAAATATTGGAAGCTTTATGGCTGTTGGTTTTGAAAAGATATTACTTTTGTACAATCCATTAACCTACGAAACTTCCGACGTTATATCAACATATCTATACAGGGTTGGGTTAGAATCTAGTAATTTTAGCTATGCAACAGCGATTGGTTTATTTGAATCACTGATTGGATTAGTTCTAGTCTTAACTGCAAATGGGATATCGCGAAAAATTACAGAAAGAAGTTTGTGGTAGGAGGAGATAAGATTGCGAGAATCTGTACAATATAAAGTTTTTAAAGTATTTAACACGATCATCTTATTATTAATTGTTTTTTGTACGCTTTATCCTTTTGTAAATGTTGTCGCACAATCTTTTAGTAGTGAGGCGTATATAAACGCTGGGAAAGTGAATCTCATTCCTAAAGGATTTAATATCGATACGTATAAAACAGTTGCCTCTGATTCAATGTTCTGGGTCAACTATAAAAATACTGTCGTATATACAGTTGTTGGTACCACGATTTCGATGTTTTTAACGACTATTTTCGCCTATGCGTTATCAAAAAGGCGATTAGTTGGACGTAGATTTTTAACTTTATTTGCAGTTTTCACGATGTTTTTTAACGGGGGTTTAATTCCAAACTATGTTCTTATTAATGGGTTAGGCTTCGGGAACACAATGTGGGCAATTGTTATTCCAGGAGCGATTAGCATTTATAATATGTTAATTATGAAATCCTTCTTTGAGAATATGCCAGAGGAGTTGGAGGAAGCTGCATCGATTGACGGGTTAAATACGTATGGTATTCTTTTGAAAATCATTCTACCACTGAGTAAAGCAGTTATTGCAACAATGGTGCTATTTTATGCAGTAGGACATTGGAACTCATGGTTTCCGGCTTTTCTCTATCTAGATCAAAAAGAATTATTCCCTGTAACAATATATTTACGAAATTTAATCGCAGGTGTATCTGGGGGAACTTCTGCAGGAGCAACTTCGGCAGATAATCTAACACAAATTTCAGCTAATATTAAATCGGTTACGATGGTCTTAACGATTTTACCTATCTTAACAATCTATCCATTTGTTCAAAAATATTTTGTCTCTGGTGTTATGCTCGGTTCTGTTAAGTAATTCTAAGCAGGAAAAGGTAATCCTTGTAGCAATAAGGCACTCATTAATCGAATGTAAGGGAACTTTCGATTAATGAGCGTCTTATTGCCCAAGGTAATAGATTCGCTTTTAATTTTTTAAAGAACAAAGGGGAGGAAATGAAATGAAAAGAGGTCGAAGTAGGTTAAAGTCTTTATTTTGTCTAGTAGCACTTGCAGCTCTAGTTGTTGCAGGATGTTCAAACAAAGAAGAAGCAGCCGGTACGGTAAGTGAAGACGCAAAGAAGGGGGCAATGGAATCTTTCTCAGTAGGGGATACGTTCAAAGCAACAGAGCCTTTTGAACTGCCGATTCTTTATATGGATCAGCCAACATATCCTTACAAAAAAGATTGGCTATTATGGGAGAAAATCACTGAGATTACGAATGTAACATTAAAACCTACGATTGCACCATATAGTGATTATACGCAAAAACGTAGTTTGTTAATTAGTTCAGGTGATGCACCATTAATCATCCCAAAAACATATCCAGGTGAAGAGGCTCCATTTGTTTCTTCAGGTGCAATTCTTCCAGTGAGTGATTATATCGATAAAATGCCACATTTTAAAGATAAAGTTGAAAAATGGGGTTTAGAGGAAGAGCTAGAAGCCTTGCGTCAAAATGATGGGAAATTCTATTTACTGCCAGGATTGCATGAAGCAGTTTGGCCTGATTATACATTAATTGTAAGAACCGATATTTTTGAAAAACATAATATTGCTATTCCAAAGACATGGGATGAATTATATGTAGCAATGAAAAAATTGAAAGAGTTATATCCTGATGTTACTCCATTTTCTGATCAATATGAGTTTAACAGTACTCTTAATATTGCAGCTACAGGATTTGGAACGAAAGCTGGATGGGGATTTGGTAATGGGCTAACGTATGATGAAGCAAAAGATGAATTTATCTACACAGCAACTACAGATGAATATAAAGAAATGCTTACTTATTTTAATAAATTAGTTTCTGAAGGCTTACTTGATAAAGAAAGCTTTACACAAGAAGATGATCAAGCTATCCAAAAATTCGTCACAGGTAAATCATTTATCATTAACGGAAATTCTCAAACACTCGTTCTTCACCGTACAGATATGGATAAAAATTTAGGTAAAGGAAACTACAAAATCGCTAAAATTACCGTTCCTGGTGGCCCTGCTGGTCAGCTTATGTCAGGTTCAAGATTAGAAAATGGGGTTATGATTTCTTCTAAAGCGAAAGATAGCGAAAATTTCGAAGCGATTTTACAATTCATTGACTGGCTCTATTACAGTGACGAAGGTCAAGAGTTTGCTAAATGGGGTGTTGAAGGTACAACATATACAAAAGAAAACGGTGTTCGCAAATTAGTAGATGATGTTAATTATAATGGATTAAATCCAGCTGGAACGAAAGATTTACGTAAGGATTTTGGATTCTCTGGAGGAGTATTTGCCTACGGTGGAACAACCGATTTATTACGTTCCATGATGAGTGAGGAAGAGGTAAAATTCCAAGAGGATATGGCAAAAACAAAAACAACTATTCCTGCTGAGCCTCCAATTCCATTTTCAATTGAGGATCGCGAGCAAGTTACATTATTAAGCACACCTTTAAAAGATTATACAGACCAAAATACATTAAAGTTTATTTTAGGTGAAAGAGATTTAAGTGAATTTGATACGTTTGTTAAAGAGCTTGAAAGCCAAGGCTTACAAAAATATTTAGATCTAGCAAATAAAACATATAAAGAATATAAAAAGTCTAAATAACTATTGATCTTACTGGGCTGACTATTGTCTGTTAATGAGACGAGCCAGCCCCAGTTTAGAACAGGAAGATACCATTTTAAACGATCTTCTTGTTCTAAACTGTTAGAACCTCTTTGTTTTTAAAAAGCTTCTGAAATAATATGATAGTTGCTACTTAAGTGTAAATTTCAAGAAATAATGATAAAGAAGGTGAAGAAAATGGGAGATAAAAGAGAGTTTGGAGAAGGGATCCTCTTTACTGTTACAAACTATATTTATTGGCTTTTTGTTTCAAATATTCTTTTTATTTTATCTAATAGTATTTTTATTTTTTTCTTTATGACATTGAAGCCATCATTTTCAAATTTAATTCTATTCTTCTTAGCTTTAATTCCATCGGGTCCAGCTATTGCTGCATTAACTTATAGTATGGAAAAGCTTGTAAGAACGAAAGAACTATCTCCAGCACGTGATTTTATAGAAGGATATCGAAAAAATCTAAAGGATACATTTACTATATGGCTCCCGATTCTCGTCATATATTTTATTTTGTTAGTTGATTTACAATATCTTCGTCAAACACCGACTAGTACAAATCAAATTCTTGCGATCGTCATCTTTGTCTTAACCGTTATTTGGACGATGGTAGTACTCAATATAGTATCAATTAATGCTCGATTCAAGTTTAGAGTAAGAGATACATTTAAATTATCTATTTATTATAGCTTCATGAAATTTAAACAAACAGTTGGAAATTTGCTGATTCTATTTATCGTTGCCTATTTGACCTCAATTACAACGAATTTCTTCATCGTTTTCACATCAAGTATCATTGCATTCGTAATGTTATTAAATACGAAAGAGATATTAACAGATATTGAACAAAATTTTTTACGACCTGAATCACCCAATTTAAAAGAACAAAATGAAAATTTAACTATGATTTAACGCTTTTTCTATAAGGAGTAGTAAATATGACAATATCAATTCAAGAAATTGTTGATAGTATAATAGAACCAGTTGGTAGCTTAAAAAATACAGTAGATAACCTTCTTATTGGAGATCCCAAAAAACAAGTATCCGGTGTGATAGTTGCATTTGTTGCATCACAATACGTTATCCAACAGGCTATCAATTTACAGGCAAATTTAATTATTACACACGAAGGGATATTTTATCATCATCATTCAGAAAAACGAGAATATATGAAAAATAATTCGGTATATAAAGATAAACGTGACTTAATTATTCGAGGCGAGTTATCGATTTTTCGTTGCCATGATTATATTCATCAATATCATCCAGATGGAATGATGACTGGTTTATTAATGGCCTTGGATTGGGAGAAGTACGATGTGGAGCATAAACCTGTCTCATGCATTGTCCAAACACCAAATATGACCGTGACAGAGATTGCCAAACATATAAAATCTAAATTGTCGCTTCCCTTTGTTAGAATAGTCGGTAATGCTTCATTATCTTGTACACGAATCGGTTTATTGGTAGGCTTTCGTGGAGGTGCTGAAAACGCTATACCATTGTTTGAAGACGAGGGAGTAGACTTAATTATAGCTGGAGAAGGAGCAGAATGGGAGACACCCGAATATGTAAAAGATTCAGTTATCCAAGGGAAACCAAAAGCAATGCTTTTTATCGGACATGCTGCAAGTGAGGAACCTGGAATGCATTATTTAGCTAAACGAATTAGTACAACGTATCCGAATATCCCTGTCCATTATATAAAAGAGAAGAATCTCTTTGAAGTAATTTAATTTCTCCTGCTATTGTCCGTAATACTAAAACACTTTTACAAAGAATGAGTAAAAGTGTTTTTATTTTGCTCAAAAATTCATTTTATTCTCTCTCTAACATCAAGCTGAAAGATTGTTGTTATTGCACTATTTAAATAAAGGTTGATTAGAGGTAGATGTGAGAAACCTGTGGGATGCGTGGTATAGGTTAATGTAATGTTAAACAAGTATTTACACTAAAGGAGGTTAAAAAATGTAATCGTTTACAATAATAAATTCACACGATAATTCAAATTGAAAATATTGTTAACTCTTTACACTTGCCATAAAGGATTGATAACGAATAATATAGAAAAGATAGTAAAAAGAGAGAGAGTATCGTTGAATTAGAGGGGGAGATTGCATGCAAGTAAGAGTTTCTGCGGTTCAATATCATTTACATTCTATTCGTTCATTTGAGGAATTTGCCTCTCAAGTTGAACATTATATAAAAATAGCGGAAGAATTTGAGGCAGAATTTGTTATATTTCCTGAGTTTTTCACAACACAGTTATTATCGATTGGTGATGAGAACGGAAACGCACTGCCAATTGATCATTTACCAGATTTCACGGATAAATATTTAACACTATTTAAAAGCTTAGCAGCTAGTAAAAATCTTCATATTATTGGAGGTACACATGTAGTCCGCAATGGTGATAAATTAAATAATGTTGCTCATTTATTTTATCCCAATGGCAAGGTCGCAACTCAAGCGAAACTGCATATGACACCAACTGAATTAGTTGAGTGGAATATGCAGGGTGGAGAAGGGCTTCAAGTTTTTGAAACAGAAAAGGGTAAAATCGCGATGTTAACTTGCTATGACATTGAATTTCCCGAAATCGTTCGGATTGCTAAAGCAAAGGGGGCGGATATTATTTTTTGTCCATCATGTACTGACGATAAGCATGGATTTTATCGTGTCCGCTATACATGTGTCATGCAAGAGCTGTAGAAAATCAAGTTTATGTCGTTAATTCCGCAACAGTTGGTTCACTTCCTACAGTTGATTTTATGAGATTGAATTTTGGACAAGCTGCTGTCATTACCCCAAATGATATCCCTTTTCCACCAAAAGGAATCTTAGTTGAAGGAGAAGCGAATCATGACCAAGTTGTCACAGCTGACCTTAATTTAAGCTTACTTGAAAAAGTCCGTGAAAAAGGCTCTGTTACAACCTGGAGAGATCGTCGTACAGATTTATATCCTGATTGGTAAGAGGAATAACGGGATAAGGAAATTCATTTTTTAGCTTTGATACACATAGAAAAACTCTAAATTGATGCCAAATCCCTAACAAAGGACGCCAATCTTAATAGGCGTATTTTTTCATAATAAAAAAGAGTTCTTTTTTTAAAAAAGGGTAAGCTATAAAAGATGTAATCATGAACGGTAAAATAAAGAGGAGGAATGTTTTTTGAAGCTTACACCTGAACAAAGAATTCAATTACATGGATTTAATAACTTAACGAAGTCTTTAAGCTTCAATATGTATGATATTTGTTATACGAAAACAAGAGAGGAACGAGAAGCATATCTCGAGTATATTGATGAACAATACAATGCAGAAAGGCTGACAAATACGTTAAAATCCGTAACAGATATCATTGGTGCCCACATATTAAATATTGCAAAACAAGATTATGTACCACAAGGTGCCAGTGTCACAATATTAGTGTCTGAAGGACCAGTTATTGAAGTACCAACAGAATCGTATGATGAATCACCAGGGCCTTTACCCGAAGCGATCGTCATGGGATTAGATAAAAGTCACATAACTGTCCATACATATCCAGAGTACCATCCAGATGAAGGAATAAGTACGTTTAGAGCAGATATTGATGTATCGACATGTGGGGAAATATCTCCTTTAAAGGCACTTAATTTTTTAATCCATTCCTTTGATACAGATATTATGACAATGGATTATCGTGTAAGAGGCTTTACAAGAGATATTAAAGGACAAAAGCTATTTATTGATCATGAAATTACCTCAATTCAAAATTATATTCCAGAAGAAATAAAAGAACAATTTCATATGATTGACTTCAATATTTATCAAGAAAATATTTTTCATACAAAATGCAAATTGAAAAATTTTGATTTAAATAATTATCTGTTTGGTTACACAAAGGATAAATTAAGTAAAGAAGAGCAAGCAGAAATAACGGAAAGACTTACGAAAGAGATGGATGAGATCTTTTACGGTAAAAATATAATTTAGATGTTAGGTTCTCAAGTTGCAAGGGCTGTTTCATATACAGCCCTTTTTAATAATTATAATCACTGCAATTCTTCGCCAACATCTACAAATCCTTTTCTTTATAGCAATTTTATCATTTTAAAGAGAATAAACGACTATGTTTTGATTTTCTTCAGAGGTTACAGTTCATCCTACATATCTATTAATTTACATTTTATGTTAAAATTTATAATAGGTTTTAATTGCTTGAATTTTTCACATGGAGGTTGAACGATATTCATAAAATGACACTTGGTAAGATAGCATTTCAATTAAAAAAGCCACATGATTTCTCTTGGTTAGAACCACTTGGAGAAGTGTTTTCTGTTTTTGCCGAACAAGATTCAGGTAATATTTGCTTCGGTATTGAAAAAGATGGGATGAAAAGATTTGTGAAATATGCAGGTGCAAATACTGTGAATTATATTGGAAACACAGAGGATGCAATTGATAGACTGAAACGTTCTATACCTATTTATAATACATTGAAGCATAAGCATTTAGTAAATTTAGAAGATCATTTCGAAGTTGACAATGGATATGCATTTGTTTTCGCATGGTTTGATGGGGAATGCCTCCATCCGCATTGGTCATTTCCTCCTCCACAAAAATACACGAATCCAAAATCTCCATTTTTTCGTTTTAAGCAGTTACCAGCAAAACAGAGATTAGCTTCATTAAAATGTATTTATGAGTTTCATGTCTTTGTAGAAGTAATGGATTATGTTCCAATCGATTTTTATGATGGTAGTATCTTATATGATTTTCAAAATCAAGTTTTAAAGATTTGCGATATAGATTTTTATCAAAAAAAGCCCTTTTATAATACAATGGGAAGACTTTGGGGATCAAATCGGTTTATGGCCCCTGAAGAATTTCAATTAAGTGCTGAAATAGATGCAAGAACAACTGTATTTACAATGGGAGCGACAGCATTTTGTTTATTAGGCGGGGAGCTTGATCGTTCTTATTTAAAATGGGATGTAGGTGAGGAATTATACGCTATAGCAAAAAGGGCAACCGAGAGTGAAAAAAGAAACAGGTATTCAACCGTGAAGGAATTCTATGATGAATGGAACTCAGCTTCTAAAAAATACTTAAAATAATAAAATATTATCTCTATAAAAGAAGAATAGCAAAAAGCTATTCTTCTTTTGTCTATTAATTTTCTCCTTTTTTTTGGGAGATTAACTTATAGATTTTCCGTTCTCGTAAACTTTTTTCCTCTTCATCAGCAAGGTCGTATTTTTTAAGTAGATGAAATAATTCATTTAATTGTTGCTGAGTGGGGTTATTTTCAAGAAATTGCGAACAACCGCTATAATATTTTTCTAAATGCTCGGCTTGTTGTTCTAATTTTTTCCTTACGTCCTCTAAAGAGTGATTAAGATTACACGAGGTCATGACTATTATCCCCCAATATGAGACATTTCAATTTTTTTTCTTTCAGTCTTATTTTTACTTCTATCGATTGAATACTTATCTTTTCGTTTGTTCCAAATCTCTGTTATCGCATCAGCTAGCTCTTGATCTGAATGTGTTGATCGAATTATTTCACGTAAATCATGTCCTTTAGAGGCAAATAAACAAGTATACAATGTGCCGTTCGCTGATAGACGAGCACGATTACATGAAGAGCAAAAAGCATCTGATACAGAAGAGATCACGCCAATTTCTTCGTCTGTTCCAATGTAGCGATAACGTGTTGCAACTTCGCCTGGATAATTAGGCTCTATCGGCTCTAATGGCATGACATGATGAATCGTCTCAATAATTTCTTTTTTTGAGAAGACATCCTTTAGATTCCATTGATTTGAATTTCCCACATCCATAAACTCGATAAATCGTAAAATATGTCCTTTTTCTCGAAAATATTTTGCCATTGGAATAATTTCATGCTCATTCATGCCACGTTTAACGACCATATTAATCTTTATTTTAAGACCGACCGCAGCTGCTGCATCGATCCCGTCTAATACAGCACTTACAGGAACGCCGCGTCCGTTTATGCTCCCAAATAAATGATCATCTAGAGAATCGAGACTAATTGATACACGTTTTAATCCTGCTTCCTTTAGTTCTTTAGCGTATTTAGGTAATAGAACCCCATTTGTTGTCATGGCAATATCATCTATACCGTTAATTTTGCTTATACGTGAAATAAGGGTGGCTACATCCTTTCTCATTAACGGTTCTCCACCAGTAATCCTAATTTTTTGCACACCTAATGATTGAATAAATATGGTTGATAATCGTTCAATTTCCTCATAGGAGAGCAGTTCATACCGTTTTAAAAACGGGTAATCTGGACCGAAGATTTCCGCAGGCATACAATACGTACAACGAAAATTACATTTATCAGTAACTGAAATTCGTAAGTCACGAAGGGGGCGGTTAAAATAATCATAGACGGTTTCATTTTCGTTCAATATAAATCCCTCCCTCAGGTAATGTACCAATAATCCAAGCGAATGACTGTGAAAATTCTCACAGAATAACGTTTATCTATTTCGTGTTAGGTTTTATCACATGAATAATTTATTATTATAACACACATTTATAGGAAATACTCATAAAGGAATATGTGATTACGGAAACTTTATTCTATTAGAATGAGAATAAACATTAAACGAATGACCACGAATAAACCCTACTACTGTAATGTTTAGTTCTTCCGCTAGCTTAATAGCTAAATTTGTTGGGGCAGATTTTGATAATATGATTCCAACACCGATTTTTGCAGCTTTCAACAAAATTTCTGAAGAGATTCTCCCACTAATGACGATTATTTTATCGCGCACAAAGGTCTTTGATAGCAATGCATAGCCATATATCTTATCAAGTGCATTATGTCGTCCAATATCAGTACGTTTAATGATCATTTCATTCGGTTTGCAAAGAGCTGCATTATGGACGCCACCGGTTTCATGGAAAACAACACTGTCTTCTTGCATATCCTTCATTAATTTTAAGCATTGTTCTGCAGTAATTGTTGTTTTACTTGTGGAGGTTTTTGCTGTTTTAGCGTCATTTTGAAAATAAAACTGTCTGCCTTTCCCACAGCATGAACCGATAAATCGTTTTGAATAAAATTGCTGACTTGTCGTAAAATCAGCTGTTAAATCGACATATGCAAGCCCTTTTGCTTCATCAATTGACATTGAAACAATTTCATCAGCAAAACGGATAACTCCTTCAGAGGCAAGAAACCCGAATATTAATTCTCTCATATCAGATGGAGTACAAACCAATGTGGCAAATTCCTGCCCGTTAATAAAAATAGTTAATGGGTATTCTGTTACGATGTAATCCTCAATCTCGTTCACCATTCCTGCTGAAAACTTCACGATCTTTTGATAAATTCTCATTTTTGAATTCATGCGATCATCAATCCTATCATTTTTATTTCAATTTTTACTGTTCTCCGATATAATAGATAAGTTCTTTTTCTATTACTCATATTAGGTTTATATGTACCGATAAATATGAAACTGCTAAATGTACTTTATAAGTACAGCATATTCACTTTGAAGTTAAAGTTATGCCGAGGTCTTAAGCAATAACTAATTGAGTTAGACTTTATGGCATCAATTATTTTTTTGGAAGGAAGAGGTGATAATATGAGAATTATTTTATATTTAGCATCTATCATTTTGGCAAACGTAATCACAGCAGCATTTCAACCGATTCAATTATCCGTGTTTATTATTCCTATGGGAACACTTTTAATCGGTGCAACATTTATTTTGCGTGACCTTGTCCAAAATAAAATTGGGAGAAAGAAAACATATCTTTTTATTGGTTTAGCACTTATATTATCTGCAGTTGTTTCATCTTTATTAGGTGATACGTTATATATTGTCATTGCTTCAGCTATCTCATTTTTACTAGCTGAGACAACAGATACGGAAATTTACACAAGGCTAAAGCTCCCACTTGCTTGGCGGGTATTTTATAGTGGCATCGTTGGTGGATTACTGGATTCAGCAGTATTTGTCATCATCGGATTAAGTCCAATTGGTGCTAATATCCTACCATGGGAGGCTGTTCCAGCAGCGATTATCGGACAAGTCATTGTCAAAACCCTAATTCAAGGTATAGGTGCCTTAATCGTTAGCAGAATTGACACATTTCAGCATGAGTAATAAAAAGAAAAGTTATCTTAAAGCTTGTTGCTCATTTCTTAACACTTTATCTATCGGAGAAAATACTCTGCTAAAGAGGAAATAAACAATCAAGCAAAGAAAGAAAAAAAGATAAATGATTAAAACAGGATGACTCTAGAGGTTTAGACCCTTATCCAAACATCTGTATATAGATTTCTCCTTTTTTGAGTCTAAATTATATGTTTGAGGGTCTATAGCCTTTGGTTATGAGTCATCCTTTTTTCTAACGAATAAATTAATTGTCATAATTATCAACTTTACTTTATAAATTTATACAAGCAGATAAGTTTTACATCCTAAAATCAACTCAAGTGATAAAACAAATCGAAGTATTTACAAACTTTGCTACGGGATAGCGCTCCTGTCTCTGTTTCAAGCTTGTAAATGTAAGCGGTTTTATTGTTTATGGTCTGGTCAGAAAGTAGCGAACCTGCTTGAAGCTAACCGTCAATACCTAAGTTCACATAATTTTTTATGTGTATTAAAGGAGATTGACGGTTTATTTGTATCTAAAGGGAACAACTTGAATTTTTCCATTTATAACAAATGCGAGGGGATGAGTGTGTGAAAAAGATGAAAAACCGTTGGCTTATAGCAGCTTCTGCAGTTGGAATTCATATTTCAATAGGTTCAGTTTACGCATGGAGTAATTTTACTAATCCATTAATCGACCAATTTGGCTGGTCTGCACAACAGGTTCAATTAACCTTTAGTATCGCCATCCTTTTTCTTGGTTTGTCGGCAGCATTTCTTGGACATTTTGTAGAAAAGTACGGTCCAAGAGCATCAGGGTTACTTGCTGCAGGTTTTTTCGGGGTCGGTGTTATCGGTGCTGGCTTTGCTGTAAGCATAGGTTCCCTGCCATTGTTATACATTACTTATGGAGTATTAGGAGGTATTGGGTTAGGGGTTGGGTATATTGCACCGGTTTCAACACTAGTAAAATGGTTCCCTGATCGAAGAGGTCTAGCCACAGGTTTAGCTATTATGGGATTTGGATTTGCAGCTGCAATAAGTAGTCCGATAATGGATTTACTTATTAAATCAGTTGGAACAAATCATACATTTTATATTTTAGGTGCAGCCTATCTATTCATCATGACATTGTCATCACTTTATTTAGAAAAACCGCCAGCTGATTGGCTACCAAATGGTATGAAAGCTAAAATTCAATCTGGCAAAGTAAAGGTGAACAATGATTTATCACAGCTAACTGCTAACGAAGCGATTAAAACACCACGATTTTATTATTTATGGCTAATGTTATTCATTAATGTAACGTGTGGAATTGCAATTCTTTCTGCCGCTAAACCGCTTGCTCAGGAGAGTATTGGCCTATCAACAGTAGAAGCTGCGGCATTAGTTGGCGTTATGGGGATATTTAATGGGTTAGGCCGAATTAGTTGGGCATCAATTTCTGATTATATTGGCAGACCGAATACGTATACAACGTTTTTTGCCCTACAAATTATTTTATTCGCTTTCTTACCACATACAACAGAAGCAATTCTTTTTCAAATCATGCTAGCTATTGTTTATACATGTTATGGTGGAGGATTTGCAGCAATTCCAGCATATATTGGAGACTTGTTTGGCACAAAACAACTTGGTGCGATTCATGGATATATTTTAACAGCTTGGGCTGCTGCAGGACTCGCCGGACCTATGTTTGCAGCTTGGATGAAGGATACGACTGGTAGCTATGGCACTAGTTTAACATTTTTTGCAGGATTATTTGTGCTAGCCCTAATCATATCCATTTTAATTAGAAAAGATATTCAAAAAGTTCGCAAACAAAATGAGGCGGTTGCTACAGAACCATCAATAAGCAGCTAAAGAAAGACGATGAATGTTCATTTCTTAACCATATTTAATAAAAATCACCCCTCTTATTTAAGGAGGAATATATGAATAAATATGAAGCTGAATTTAGTAACATTGTTCGCTCGTTTCGAAAAAAACATATGGGAAAAGGACCGAGTAAAATCACAACTACATTTTGCAAAAATTGGGCGATATGTGAAATGGAAGGTAATTTATCACCCGTTGAAAAATTCATTGCTAGTGCTGATGAAGGAAAACAAGTGTTACGCTCTGCCCGTACTGAGATGGTGAAACAAATGTACAGAAAAAACCGACCAGTTGAAATGGAAAACTTTTTAGAGAGTAATTTTGTTGATTTATTTGTAGATATTGATATTGATCGAGATTTTGGCATGTCTATTTTTGTCTTTGACGAGGATATAGAGAAGAAATTTTCCAGTAAAAAATAAAGGGTTTGGTACTTTGTAGCGTTCCTGCAAAAGGCTAACCACCGAAAACCGCGGCTATACGAGGTTCGGTGGTCTTTTTGTTAAAGGATGAACACGTAAAAGAAACCTTGGGATTCTCTTAATTTAAGCATGTAATCCTGATGAACACTGCAATTATAGATTTAATGCAGAAAAGTCTAGAAAAAGGAGTGGTTCTAATGGGAAAGACAAAACATACCGGTCCAATAAAGCTGAATAAGAAGCCATCTCCAAAACTATGGAGTAGCTTGATTCCAATGGGGCTAGGTAAAGTAAAACCTCATCATATTCGTGACACAATGAAGGTCATATTAGAAAATCGTGATAATCTACCTTATGCTTATCGTATTCTAACACAAGGAGTATGTGATGGATGTGCACTAGGTGTATCAGGTCTACACGATCAAACATTATCAGGTCCCCATCTTTGTACGACAAGGCTAAATGTATTGCGTTTAAATACTGCACCAGCTATTAATTCCGAGCTTTTACATGATGTTGAGTATTTACGAACATTATCAAGTACAGAACTACGAAAGCTTGGGCGGATTCCGTACCCATTATTGAGACAAAAAGGAGAATCAAAGTTTACGAGAATCACTTGGGATGAAGCGTTAAGCCGAATTGCTAGTAAAGTGAAAGAAATTAGTCCTAAACAATTGGCTTTTTATTTAACAGCTAGAGGCATAACGAATGAGGTATATTATACAGCTGCGAAGGTAGCACGTTTTATCGGAACGAATAATATTGACAATGCTTCACGAATATGTCATTCACCTAGTAAAACTGCATTAAAACGTTCTCTTGGAATTGGAGCATCTAGCTGTAATTATAAGGATTGGATCGGAACAGATGTCCTAGTTTTTTGGGGCTCTGTTGCCGCAAATAATCAACCTGTATCAACTAAATACATGTATGCAGCCAAAAAGGCAGGAACAAAAATCATCATGATTAATCCATATCGAGAACCTGCAATGGAAAACTACTGGATTCCTTCTATTGTTGAAAGTGCACTATTCGGAACGAAAATTGTCGATGATGTTTATCAAGTAAATATTGGTGGAGATATTGGATTTATGAACGGTGTCATGAAATATTGGTTTGAAATGGAGGAAAAAAATCCAGGGACAGCAATTGAATACACCTTCGTAAAAGAACATACAAATGGATTTGAATTATTAAAGCAACATCTCGAAAAAATGGCGTGGGAGCAAATTGAACAATCTTCAGGTCTTTCGCGGCAAAGAATTGGTGAATTTGCCCAATTATTAGCAAATTCACGTACAGGTGTATTTGTATGGAGTATGGGACTAACTCAGCACCGATTTGCAACTGATAATATTTCACAGGTTGCAAATCTCGCTCTACTGCGAGGCTTTATCGGCCGGGAAAAATGTGGAGTCATGCCAATTAGGGGACATAGCGGTGTTCAAGGCTCAGGCGAAATGGGCGCAGATCCTTTTGTCTTACCTGGTGGAGAATTTGATGATGAAACGATAAACCGAATTGAACAAGTTTGGGGATTTACACTGCCAAAATGGCAAGGTGACACTGTTGGACAATCAATTGAGAATGCACTTTTACCAGATAACCATGAACGCAAGCTCAAGCTTTTTTATACAAGTGGAGGAAATTTTTTAGAAACGATGCCTGATCCACACTTTATTAAGGAAGCTCTTGAGAAAGTAGAGCTACGTGTTCATCAAGATATTATCTTGAATACGTCTACACTAGTTGATGCAAAAGAGGAGGTAATAGTCCTACCAGCAATGACAAGGTATGAACAGCCAGGGGGAGGAACATCTACAAGTACAGAACGTATGGTTTATTTTAGTCCGGAAATCGAAGGACCAAGGATCGAGGAAGCTAGATGTGAATGGGAAATCTATGTTGATTTGGCAAAAAGAATACACCCAGAAAAAAGTAATCTCATACATTTTGCACATGCTGATGAAATAAGAAAGGAAATTGCTGTAGCAAATCCTAATTATAATGGTATTCAGCATTTAAAAAAGCAAGGTGACGTCTTTCAATGGGGTGGGGCATGGTTATGTGAAGGAGGTCAATGTCCTACAAGTAATGGAAAAGGAAATCTAATTGCGATTGACCTTCCAGAAAATCGCCGGACAGAGGGCCAATTTTATATAACAAGTCGTCGTGGTAAACAGTTTAATTCGATGATTTATAGTGAAATTGATCCTTTTAATGGAGGACATCGTCACGATATTATTATGAATTCACAAGATGCAGCCAGTCTTGCAATTACCGAAGGAGAAAGCATTGTTATTTATAATAAGTTTGGAATGCTTCAAGGAAAAGCTAAATTTGACAATATCTCTAAAGGAAATATCGCAGTCTATTGGCCAGAAGGGAATGTATTATTTAGAAAGGGAATCTATGAAAAACATGCGAAAATTCCAGAGTATAACACTGTCGCTATAGTAGAAAAGGCGGAAATGTATCACGCCCGAAAAGACAAAAACTATCTCGAAAAACGGATTGCAGACCTTGAGGTAGATTTTGAATAACAATCATGCAGGGGGAAAATGAAATTCCCCCTTACATTTATTCCTCATCATTAACTTCACCATCACCAATTTGATCTTCACCTGGCTCGTCATCACATGCAACAAACGTAGTTGCAATAATTCCAGCTAAAAAAAGAGTTAACAACTTTTTCATTTGATTCACCACCTTGTATAAACAAAAATAGTGCAAATTTCTTAAAAATCTTTTACTGCTTTTTATAGTAATTCCCTGAACAATAACGATATATGTATAATAGAAATTTCCTATTTACATCATAATAATGAAAAAATTGCAATGTCTTGTATAATCTTCTAGTTAACCATGGTAAAATGAAAACGTCTTTATTTAAACATTGGGGGTACATAATGGACGAAAAAGCAAAGAGTTATATTGAATTATATATTTATTTTTCAAAGAATTTAGGGAGATTTCTAACAAAGTCAGAACAAGACTTTCTTAAATGGATAGTAATTAAAGAATCATGACGAATCTAAATAAATCTACATAAGCAAAAAAAGGTTAACATAAGAGTTAACCTTTTTTGCATGGATCAAACCTTTTAAAGCAGCCATTTTTAAAGTTTTTTAATGTCATTTTAGAACTTTAAAACACCGTGATTTTAATAGAATTAACATAAAATATTAAGTAATTATAAATATTCAAAATACATGCAGTTTTTTAGATATAATGGGGATTGAAAGAGGGATTGTAATGAAAAATAATGAATCGATTTTATTAGTAGAAGATGATCAAGAAATTGCTCGAATTATTTGTGACCATCTTCGAAAATCTGGATATTCAGTTACTTGGGCATCGACTGGAAAAGAAGGCTATGAGGATTTCAAACAAGCAAAATATGAGCTTGTATTAGTTGACTTGATGCTTCCCGAAATGGATGGTTTTACACTGTGCAAAACAATACGTCTTGAAAGTGATGTTCCCTTAATTATTATTAGCGCAAAGCATGAGGAAGAAAGCAAAATAAAAGGTCTCGGTTTAGGTGCCGATGATTATTTAACAAAACCGTTTAGTTTAGAGGAATTATCTGCTAGGATTCATTCTCATCTAAGAAGGTATCGCAGATACTTATATAAGGATGAAGCTGGCTTGATTACAAAATACAACGATGGATTATGTATTGATTTTGAAAAAGAAGTTGTTTTTCTTCATCAAAAAACGGTTTCTTTAACAGCAAAAGAGTTACATCTTTTATTGCTATTAGCTAAAAATCCATTACAAACATTTTCAAAATCAGAATTATATGAGCATATTTGGCAACAAGTGGATGTTGAAGGAAATAACACTGTTACCGTTCATATTAAAAGTCTTAGGACAAAAATAAACGATGGAATGCGTACAGCTAAATATATTCAAACTGTTTGGGGAGTAGGCTATCGATTTATAGGTGAGGCACTTACATGAAAATTAAATATTGGTTAATGATAAGTTATTTAATCGTGATGGTGCTACCAGTTATGACTCTCTATTTCCTTTATATTAGTATTCATAGCTACCATGAAAAACAAGACATCACTGAATTTATGGAATTTTCTAATCGATTAAAGGAAATGGAGCCAATATTAGAAAAGCCATCCCTTTATTCCTATCAAACGGTTGAACGTTACGAAAAGCAACTTGCTCCATATGCGAGCGATAAGCTAAAAATCAATTTATATATGCCTGATGGCAGAATGCTATATTCAACCTTAGACGATCCTTCAATATATCGATATATCCAATATAATGTTGACAAATTATACAAGGATTTAAATTCAATTTTAAAAAAACATCGGACATATTCCTTCAAAAAACCTGTTTTTCACGGCGAAACCATTATCGGTATTTATGAGGTGGTAGTATCCCGAGACGAATGGATTGATGGAGTCAATCATCGAACAACTAAATTAATAGGTTTAATGATTGGTTTTTTTATCATTTTATATACGATTGTTGTAATAATGCTTAACAGAAAGCTCAACAAGCCACTTACTATGCTTCAATTACAAATGTCATCATTTGCAAAAGGAGAAAAGCCCCAGCTTTCTATTAAACAAAAAAATGATGAAATAGGTGAATTGATTGCCCATTTTAATAGAATGAAAGCTAAAATTGAACAAACTCAATTAGAATTAAAATCGCAGCAAAAAGAAAAGGAATATATCGTCGCGTCATTATCACATGATTTAAAAACACCATTAACTGTTATACAAGCATATTCGGAGGCATTACTAGATGAGTCAAAATTATCAAATACAGAGCGCTCTGAGTACAAAACGATTGTCTTTGAAAAATTACGATATATGAAGCAAATGTTAGATGATTTAACGATTTATACGACACTGCAAACATCAGAAGAAAAAACTGAATTCGTAGAGGTAGATGGAGAAGAATTTTTTGATATGCTTTTGTCTGGTTATGAGGAGTCTTGTTCTAAAAAGGATATTCAATTAGTTGTTGAGAAATCAGTCTCAGCAGCTTACGAAGTAAATGTTAACCAATGTATTCGTATTGTAGATAATATCATGGGCAATGCTATTCGCCATACAATGAATGGTGAGAAGATTTGGCTCGCTGTTTATTCCTCAGAATCCCAACTTCCACAATGGATCTTCAAGCCTTTCAAACAACATTTAGACCATTGGAGAAAAGGCGGGACGATAATTATCATTCAAAACATAGGAGAGGCTATCCCGCTAGCAAGGCAAGATGAACTATTTGAACCATTTAAACAGGTTGAAGCAGCTAGAGGACAAGGGGGAAGCTCAGGACTCGGACTGAGTATTGCTAAAATGTTAATCGAAAAGCATGAAGGGAAAATCCATTTATGGTCACAAGAAGGTTATGGAACACTTGTAGCTTGTTGGATAAAAGAAAAGGTGGTATAAAATATGAGCAAAAAAAATCTCCTCATTTCAACAGCGATTTCTTTAAGTTTTTTATCGGGATGTAATTCAAATGTGGCTGCATCCTCAGAAGAAATTGTCACAAATATGTTAGAAGCTGAAGATGATATCTTTTCATACTATGGAAAATCAACGATCGATGTCTATACGGGTGAAGAGCATACTGAGAACATTACAATGGAGGAATATGTTAATGATAAAGGGGAGAAAAAGGTTATCACAACAAACCACCTTGATAACGATTTAAAAACTTTCACCTATAATACTGGCAAACAGCTTATTACATATGATGAAAAGACAAACACTGCACAATCTATTGATTTTGCTTTAACTGAATCACCTATGTTTAATGAATCACCAAAGGATCAAATCGCCCTAACGTTAGATATGATAGATGAAACTCATACAACTGAAATTGTAGATGAAGAAACCATACAAGGATATGATACTTACCATATTAAAGCAACTTCAAATAAAAAAAATAATCTCCTTGGTGATATTGACATTTGGGTCGATAAAAAATCATGGCTTGTATTAAAAACAATCACGAATAATGGAGATATACGCACGGTAATCGAATATAAAGAACTAGATTTGTCTCCTTCTTTTAAAAAAGAGACGTTAAAAATAGATATTCCAAGTGATGTGGAAATTACTCCGATCGATTCAGAAAACAACGTAAAAACTGGTACGTTAGATGAGGCAATTAAAGCATTAGGTAAAGCTTTTCTTATCTTTAAGGATGATGAGCTAACAATCGAAAAAATCGAGTGGTATGAATTGAAAGGTGAACTAAATCGTACGGAAGTAACGATTTATTATGAAAAGGATGCAGTTCCTATGTTCAGTGTTTCCGTTTTCCCAACTCCTCCTGAAGCAGATTTAGCATTAGAAGAAAGTAAAAAAACCGTTCGCGGGCAGCATGCTGAATACATGGAAGAAATCTCCTCATTAAGCTGGGATGAAAATGGACTTCGTTATAACATAATGATTGCAAATCCAAGCTTATCAGTTGATGATATCATTAAAAAAGCTGAAACAATGATTTACCCAAAATAAGTGATTTAATAAGTATTAAAAAATATTAATTTAAGAGAAATAATAGAGGTGTCTTGATGTTTCATAGTTTACAAGATTGTTTACTGTCAATCGGAATTGGCTATCTAATTCCGATTATTGGCTTAGTTGTTGGGAAAACAAATAAAAAGATTGGAATAACATTTGAAATATGTCTTGGCTTACTTTTAATCGCTTATATGCTTTACAAGTATTCATTTCCGGGAGCGCTAATCTATCTAGGCTTAATCGCATTTAGCTATTCCTCAGCGCTCATGCTTACAACGAGTAATACTTCCACAAAAAAAGTCAAGGAAGAGCTTGCTAAAATAAACTTGGAACAAATTAAATTACACAAAGATTTAAAAAGAATAATTTTTGACATTTCAATCTTTTTCATAGTCGTATTATTTGCTATATTATTTTTTATTTTCGGACCTGATGAAAGCCCACTGAAATATTTCATACTCTTTGGCTTTATTACTCTTTTTTCCGAATTTATAAAAAGAATAATTGTATATCGGACTGTAACATGTTATTTTGATTCGCAAACTAAGACTATTTATATCTATTCTTTTTTTGAATCTCGAAAATTTTCTATAAATGACTGTCAAAATGTCCAAATTGAATCAGCTGTTGATATTTTAAAGCTGCATCCATTATTCACCCTATTTTCATCGAATATCGACTTCACTACGAGCTTTGAAAAGGTGTTAAAAATTTCATTACCTGGTGAAACGATTTTTCTAACATTTGTAGAAGCTGAAAAATGGAAGGAAATCCTTCATGTATCGAAAGCGGAAATTGAAGATGAACTTGTAACCGTCTTACCTTTTTACCATAAGCATAATTTAAAGCGACTTTTCGGTAAATTATATTTTGCCACAACAGTAAAAGGTGTATCTGCATATAGTGGTTTATTGCTCCTTTTATATTTTCTTAACGTTCCAACCTGGGGGTTAATTACAGCAGGAATTTGTTATTGGCTGCTCAATATATCCATATCGGATCTTGTTTTAAAAACAGCAATGGACGCTAAGTTAGCAAATGATCCATTATTGCTCTCTAAAGCAGATGCTATTTTTACTAAGGCGGGAATTCCTAATGCAAAGCTCTATATTACTGATTCTGCACAATACAATGGTTTAGCAACAGGTATGAATATTGGAAGAGCAATGATTACATTAACGACAGCTACCTTAAAGCTTCCAATCGAAACAATTGAAGGAATACTCGCCCATGAAGCGATCCATGTAAAAAAACGAGATATAATGTGGGCGCAAATATGGAGAGCATGCTTTATCCTATTTTTGCTTATAGTTGTTATATTCATTAAAGAGAATATTACGAATATCGAAGCATATACAGTTCCTATATTTTTAACAATATGGTTACTGATGTTTTTATTTCCGATATACCAATCTTTTATTTCACAATGGATGGAGGTCCGAGCTGACCATTTAGGTGCAACATTATTAGAAGGTGGGCAACAGCAAATGGTAGAAAGTTTACGGGCTCTCTCACTTGCTCAGGATGACGAAAGCAAAAAGGCATTAACATATCAGATGATTGAAATAGATAAAAATAAGGAAATCAATTCATTAAAAAGGGAAAGCTTGATTTGGCGAATCATTGAATTTCAACTAATGCCACATCCTCCAATGTACTGGCGAGTGCATAGTTTAAATACTAATCAACATGGTTGGGGAAAAGCTATTTTGTTTCGCTGGATGAGAGATCGATGTGTTGAGTCAATTTCAATAAAGTAATTGAAAATGTACGCAATTTAATTTTTGTTATTTTCAATAGAAATTGAGATTTCTACTTTGAGCAATAAATTAGCATTAAATAGTGCTGCTGAAGTCTCTCTAACAACATATACATGTAGCAAAATGAATAAGGAATTTACATTAAGAAAAATCATTTCAAAATTTAGTGAAACCTTTCTCTTATAAGCACGTATGAATAGATGTAGGAAAAACTTCTTAACGATAATGAAGGGAGAACTTAATGAAAAAAATAGTCCTTATCATTTCCATTATTGCAACTATGATGTTATCAGCTTGTTCCTTTTTAGATGAAGTGAATCAATCTGTTGACTATATCAACGAGGCTGATGCTTATTTACAAGAATTAAAAAACTTTGCTGAAAATGCACCATCTGATCTTCAACAAGCAGCACAAGATGCGGAATTATCGCAAAACTTAGAGGAACAGCTTCAATCACTTAAAGAACAAATTAATGACTTCAATAACATTGATGCACCTGCTATTGCAGAGGATATCCATAAGGATATTATTGCAAAAAACGATGTTTTACTTGAAGAAATAGATACTGTCGTAAAAAACGGGGAATTAGCACTAGAAGAATTGAAAAATAGTGAAATCATGACTACAGTGGATGATATTAATTCCTTATTAGAAACTGTTGAAAATTTAAATCAATAACGAGCGCACAGTAGCTGTGACTCGTTTTTTTTCTTCAAAAAAAGTATAATGAAAAGCATATATGATAAATTCATAGCATTAAAAATTCAATCTTATTCTATTTAATTTCAAAAGCAGAAGAAAAATGGTAAACTTTTATTTTCAGATAGTATGACTATCTTCTCTAAAGTGTGTTAGCTATGGGTTTTATCAAAATCCTACAATTATTACACAAATTTAAGAGGTCTTTAAACCTCTTACCAACATATTGAAGGGGAGACAGAAGATGAAGAAACGAGTAGTAATTACAGGAATTGGTGCGGTAACACCACTGGGAAATGATGCTTCCACTACATGGGAAAAATTGCAAAATGGAGAAACCGGAATCGCTCCACTAACACGAGTGAATGCTGAAAAATTCAATGTTAAAGTTGCTGGAGAAGTGAAAAATTTTAACCCGAACGAATTTATCGATATGAAAGAAGCAAGACGTATGGGGAGATTTACACACTTTGCAATTGCAGCTAGCAAGATGGCTATCCAGGATGCAAATCTAACAATTGGGGAGGATGTGGCACCTGAACGCGTAGGAGTGTGGATTGGCTCCGGGATCGGTGGTCTCGATTCTTTCGAGCAGGAGCATAAAAAATACTTAGAGAAAGGCCCTAGACGTGTAAGCCCATTTATTATTCCAATGTTCATACCTGATATGGCTTCTGGTCGTGTTTCAATTGAGCTTGGGGCAAAGGGAATCAATAATTGCTCTGTAACAGCATGTGCATCTGGAGCAAATTCAATCGGTGATGCCTTCCGAGTTATCCAAAATGGACATGCTGATGTGATGATTACCGGTGGAGCCGAATCATCGATTACAGAAATGACGATCGCAGGTTTTTCAAATATGACCGCTCTTTCAACAAATCCTGACCCACAAACAGCAAGCCGTCCATTCGATAAAAATCGCGATGGATTTGTCATTGCAGAAGGCTCAGGAATTGTTATTTTAGAAGCGTTGGAACATGCACTTGCACGTAATGCAGTGATTTACGGAGAAATTGTAGGCTACGGCGCAACCGGTGATGCTTATCATATAACAACTCCAGCTGAAAACGGTGAGGGTGCGCAAAGAGCAATGAAATTAGCTATAGAAGATGCAGAGCTTCAACCAAATGAAGTAGATTATATTAATGCACATGGTACTAGTACGTATTACAATGATTTATACGAAACACAGGCTATTAAAGAGGTTTTCGGAGATCATGCCCATAAGCTAGCAATAAGCTCTACGAAGTCAATGACTGGTCATTTACTTGGAGCAACAGGTGCTCTTGAAGCAATTATTTCTTTATTATCGATTAAAGATGGAATTATTCCACCAACAATAAACTATGAAACACCCGACGAAGAGCTAGATTTAGATTATGTTCCAAATGTTGCTAGAAAAGCAGATGTAAATGTTGTCCTTTCAAACTCACTTGGTTTTGGTGGTCACAACGCTACGCTTATTTTTAAAAAATATGAATAAAAGAGATTGGTAGGATTGTCTAAAAGGCATTTCCTACCTTTTTTTATTGACAAAACAAATGTTCAATTTATGTTTTCATGCATAAAGAAATATCACAAACTAGTTTTAAATTAGGCATTCACCCTTGTAAGATAATCTACATATAGTATGGAGAACAAAGCAGAAAGGGTGATAGGATGAGTGGAAAAGTCCGTCATTATTATGCAGGTGGAAACACAGCAAAAGGGTTTTATAGTCTATATGAATCAGCACTAGAGGATTTAGAGCGTGTATATATATTAAAGGGTGGACCAGGTACTGGAAAATCCTCACTTATGAAAAAAATCGGTGACATAATGGAGTCAAAATCGTTAAATGTTGAATATTTACATTGTTCTTCTGATAACGATTCGATTGATGGAGTAATCCTACCTGACTATAAGGTAGGAATTGTTGATGGAACAGCCCCACATATAATAGAACCGAAAGCACCCGGAGTCGTAGAAGAATATGTCAATCTAGGTGTTGCCTGGGATTCACAAAAATTAGCGAATGATAAACAGACCATTCTTTCGTTAAATAAAGACATTGCAGGCAAATTCGAAATCGCTTATAAAACATTTGCTGAAGCATTAGCAGCACATGATGAGATTGAAGAGATTTATATTTCAAACATGAACTTTGATAAAGCTAATCAATTAACAGATGAAGTCATCTCATTATTATATGGTGAGGAACAATTGGAAAAAAAATCAAAGATTAAACATCGTTTTTTAGGTGCAGCAACACCGCTTGGAGCTGTTGACTTTATTCAAAATTTAACAAGCGATGTTCAGAATAGATATTTTATAAAAGGACGCGCCGGCTCTGGAAAATCAACAATGCTTAAGAAAATAGTTGCTGAAGGTGAAAAGAGGGGCTTCGATATTGAAGTATACCATTGTGGATTTGACCCTAATAGCTTAGACATGGTGATTATTCGTGAAAGGGATGTAGCAATTTTTGATAGTACTGCTCCACATGAATATTTCCCTGAGCGAGATACAGATAAAATAATCGATATGTATGAAAGATGCATTAACCCTGGTACTGATGAAAAATATGCCGATGAAATTGAACGGACGACGAAAGCATATAAAGGGAAAATGAAAGACGCTATTTCCTATTTGGCTGAAGCTAAACAACTACGAGATAGATTAGAAGCTATTTATATAAATGCCATGGATTTTCAAGTGGTTGATGAAATGCAACAATCAATCCTTTATGAAATTGAAGCATATATAAAATAAATGACATATTTTTAGTGGGTGACCAATTATACAAGAGTCACCCTGATTTCATCTCTAAAAATAAGTGAATTTTTTAACAGGAATATAAACATTTTTAGCGAATAAATCATTATATAAATATTCAATGTTTTTATTAAGGATTGGTGACAAAGATGAAATATAGACGTGTTGGAAATAGTGGATTAAAAGTAAGTGAAATTGGATTAGGAAGCTGGCTAACCTATGGTACAGCGCAAGAACAGAGAGCAGCTGATGCATGTATTCATAAAGCGTTTGAATGTGGAATTAATTTTTTTGATACAGCAAATGCCTATAATCGAGGGGCAGGTGAAGAAGCAATTGGTATGGCGCTTAAACCATATGAACGGTCAAGCTATGTCTTATCGACAAAGGTCTTTTTCCCGATGGGTGATGGTCCCAATGATCGCGGTCTTTCGCGAAAGCATATTATGGAGCAATGTGAAGCAAGTTTAAAACGGTTAGGAGTAGATTATATCGATCTATATTATTGCCATCGATATGATGAAGATACCCCAACCGAAGAAACAATAAGAGCATTGGATGATTTAATAACCCAAGGTAAGATTTTATATGCTGGTGTCAGTGAATGGAGTGCTGCGCAAATCAATGAGGCAGTCGGCATAAGTGAAAGACTTAATCTTCATCGCCTCATTTCGAATCAACCTATATATAATATGTTCGAACGGTACATAGAGGATGAAATTTTACACGTTAGTGAAACAGCAGGAATAGGTCAAATTGTCTTTTCGCCACTTGCACAAGGAATATTAACAGGAAAGTATAAGCCAGGAGCTACGTTGCCAAAAGATAGCCGAGCAGCAAATTCAGATGTGAATGGTGTTATTTCTAGTTATCTTAAAGAGGATGTTTTACAATGTGTCCAAGATTTGCAGCATTTAGCAGAGCAATTAGGCTGTTCATTATCACAGCTATCTTTAGCATGGGTTCTTCGTCATCCAGGTGTTAGCTCTGCTCTAATAGGGGCAAGCAAACCTGAGCAAATCGAAGAAAATGTAAAAGCGGTTGATCTTGTTTTACAAGAAGATATCATTAGTGAAATTTCACAAATTTTAAAGAAGGTAGAAGGTTTTGCACCATTAAGATAAATGCTATAGTTGGACTATTGTCAATTATTACATTTCCTTTAACATAATTTTCATGTATCATTAAGCATGTTATCTCATTTTTCGGGGAAAATAGAACTATCTTTGTTTAAGAGAGGGGCCATCATAGCGTGGAGAAAATTGAAGTAGGCGAAATTTTTACGATCACAGATGAAAATAACGAGGAAAATGAAGTTGAAGTATTGGCAGTTGTCACTTTAGAAAATAGTGATTATGTAGCTGTTGGCTTCGTCGAAGATATTCTAGAGGAATCAGAGGAAGAAATAGATGTCTTCTTTTTAAAGGTAGATGAAGACGGTGATTTCTCCCCAATTGAAAGTGACGAGGAATTTGAAAAAGTATCCGTTGCCTTCGAAGAAATAATGGAAGAAGAAGAATAACGATTAATGATTGAGTGAAAAATGATTGGAATAGTGGAGGTACCAACTATTTGGATAAATTCCGTCACTAAACGTAATCATTTTTCACTCTTTACTTTATTGCTTTTGGACAAGGTTATGATTAGCACCTTCAATCGAATAACCAAGACGTTTCAAATGCTTGCGAATGCCAATCCTTTCCCATGTATAAAGAATTTTTTTATCCAACGCCTTCTTTGGATAAAAAATCCCAATCGAAGCTATTTCCTCAAACGTAAGTCCTTTTTGCACATATTGTGTAATGATTTCATCACGCTTTTCAATAATAGCGAGAAATTGAACCATTTCCTCTTTAAATTTTTCCTTAGTGAAAATTCCTTTTTGATGACCAGTAATGTACGTTTTTGCATCAAGTGATAAAAGCCGTTCTCCAGATTGAATAAATTGTTCAATCGAACCATCTGCCCCATTATACCAAGGTCCAAATGAGGTCATATCGTAATCACCTGTATATACTACACCTAAATCAGGGAAATAAGGACATGAATAGCCTTTAGTATGACCAGGAGTATGTAGGAAGATTAGTTTAATATGATCATAATCCATTTCCCTTTCATATTCGTATGAGCCGTTAAAGCCTGATATCCCCTGGATCCAGCTTTCAGGAATGCTTTCTGCCCATTCCTTCATACCTTCTAATCCCCATTCTTGTGTAATCCCATTTTGCTTAGCGACTTTTTCAAGGGAATGGCATGTATCAAATTCAACCCGATTGATTAATTTCTTAGTGCTAGGGAACAAATAATTATGTCGTGTATGATCTGGGTGGTAATGCGTATTATAAATTATATTTATCCCTTTTTCCTTTTCAAGCTTTACTAATGATTCTGCCTCTGCACCTGTATCAATTAATAATTTTTCTGATTCAATATACAAGCTCCTAGAAAAAGGAACTTTACTATTATTTGCGCCTTCAACAATCAAGAGCGGTCCAATTTTTTGCATTAGGTTCACCTCAGCTATTATATCGTTATGAGTGAATGTTCATTCATTATATCATGTTGGAAGTTAAATTGAAAACATTTGGTTCATTAACAATGACGGTTCATTATCGTGTCTGTATTAATCTTCTTTGATTTTAAAAAAAGCAGTTTTCATTAGGGAAAGAAAAAAATCAGCGAGGATGTTCCCCACTGATTTTTCAGCTTTATAATGATTCCATTTCAACATTGATGACATGGTCAATTTGCTTTAAGGCATAATATACATCTGTAATATAGACCTTTTCATTAACAATTAGGACAAGCTCTAATTGTTGAAATTCACCATTTTTAATATCTTTTACTCGTACTTTTCCAGCTTTCATTTTATATTTTTTTAATTCCTTTAAAATATTTGTCAGTTTATCCTCTGCATCAACTGTAACTTTAACCTTTAATTCCCTCTCACGTAATCTTTTTGGTCCGATGTATTTGAAAATAAATGGGATGAATTCGACACTGAAGATAATCAGGAGTGTGGCAATCGTTGCTTCAAACCAAAAGCCAGCACCACATGCAATCCCAATACCTCCTGCACCCCATACCATTGCTGCAGTTGTTAACCCTGAAATCATATCATTATTCCGTCTTAAAATAACACCTGCACCTAAAAAACCAATTCCTGAAACAATTTGTGCTGCTAAACGCAATGGATCCATCGGTCTAATGTACATTTCAGCATATTTATCTGATGCTTCAATTGAAACAGTCGTGAGCAAACAGCTGACAATCCCAATAACTAAACATGTTTTTAATCCTAATGGCTTTTTCTTTAATTGACGTTCAATTCCAATAATAATTGATAAGATTGTTGCCATACCTAAATTAAAGATAAATGAATTCGGTTGTAATAGCATGCTGTGAAAACTCCTATACAAAGTAATTTATCTATTTTATTTTACCAGTCATTTAAATAATTATCATCGATAAAGAGATCTTTTTACTAGGAAACTTGATTATCCCTTCTTTTTTTGTATTTTATGTTATTCTAGTATGTATTGGTTAATCTATTATGACTTAAAAAAGAAAACTGTTTTCGCATATTAAGTTGCTTGAAAACGTTAGAGAGAATTGTTTACAGGGAGAAGAGTAATGACGATGAAATTAGTATCATGGAATGTAAATGGCATAAGAGCTTGTGTACGCAAAGGATTTTTAGATTATTTTCATGAGGTTGATGCAGATTTCTTTTGCATTCAAGAGTCCAAGCTACAGGAAGGACAAATAGATTTAGAGCTCAAAGGATATTATCAATATTGGAACTATGCATTGCGTAAAGGATATTCAGGAACAGCAATTTTCACAAAACATAAACCACTTTCTGTTTCATATGGAGTTGGAGATTTAGAAACGGAAGAAGAGGGAAGAATTATTACATTAGAATATAACAATTTTTATTTAGTAACAGTTTATACCCCTAATTCTAAAAGAGATTTAGCTAGAATAGGAGAACGTTTAGAGTGGGAGGACAAAATTCGCGGGTATCTTGTAGAATTAGATAGTAAGAAGCCCGTTATCCTTTGTGGTGATTTAAATGTCGCACACGAGGAAATTGACTTGAAAAACCCTCGTTCAAACCAAGGAAACTCAGGATTTACCATTGAAGAGCGTCAAAAAATGACAAAGCTTCTTGATGCAGGATTTGTTGATAGCTTCCGTTACCTCTACCCAGATAAAGAAGATATTTATACATGGTGGTCTTATATGAGCAAAGTGAGAGAACGAAATATCGGATGGAGAATTGATTATTTCATTGTTTCAAAAAAACTAGCGCAAAATATTATTGACTCCGAGGTACATTCAACAGTAATGGGTAGCGATCATTGCCCAGTTTTACTAAATATCGATATATAAGCTGACAATATTATTGATATGTTTACCAAACGAATAATCAAGTAAATATTATAGATAAAATGAATAAAATATATGGAGGTTTACTCAAATTGCTTAAGGATGAATTAATCAAGCTTATAAAAGCGTCACCAAAATTATCTTTATATCCGGAAGAAATAGACTACTTAAAAAAACATGACATTCAAGCCGATACGATTAGTCAGCATGAGAAACGTTCTTTTTCGCGTTTTTCTGATGCATATATTGAGCGAGGGGACAAAGAAACAGAAGAAGTAATAGGCGTTGAATCAGAGAGCTTTTTGGCTCAACCATTAATTTATTTAAAGGAACATATGAATGAATTTATTTATCTAGAATCTAAATGGTTTGATTTAATCCGTGTTGATGCCATTTCCTTAGAGGTAGATGATGTCTTTAAAACATATGATGTATTACTTGGATTAAAACAACCAAAAAAAGTCGAGAACCTCATTAGACTATTCCTTGATGAACAAATAAATAACATCGAGCATTCCTATGAGCTACTTTTTAATCAAAAGGATGGTGTTTGGGATATAAACATTACATTAAATGCTTTAAAAGAATTTAATGAAAATGGTTCAATTGGGGAAGCATACGCATTTACTTATCAATTTTTATTTCGCTTAGCAGAAGCAATCGAATCCGAAAAGTAAATATTTTCCCATTTAATTATGATTCCTTACATTTTAGATAAATTATCACTTTATAGCAACGTTTTCACTTAGATTTAAACATGATAACAAGCTAAGTAATGCAAACTTGCAGGAACCTTTTAGCAAAGGGGAAAAAGATAGAGAGAAAGTAGGAAAGGCTTCATGGAAAGATTTTTGCAACAGCTTCAGGGAGAGATGCTAGCCTATATCGAAAAACTCGTAAATATTGATAGTGGTTCCCATTATAAACAGGGTGTTGATACAGTAGGAGCATGCTTGAAAAAAAGTTACCTTGAGCTCGGATTTACTGTTAAAGAAGTAAAAGAAAAGGAATATGGCAACCATTTAATCATCCAGCATAAGGATGCAACAAATCCTAAAATCCTTATTCTCGCTCATATGGATACTGTTTTTCCAGAGGGGACAGCATCTGAACGTCCATTTAAAATTGAAGGGACTCGTGCATTTGGCCCTGGAGTAATTGATATGAAGGCAAGTCATAGCTCATTACTTTATGCTGTAAAGGCATTGATTCATAATGGATATAAAGGATATAAACAAATTAAAATTGTTATCAATAGCGATGAAGAAATAGGCTCACCAAGCTCACGAGGAGTAATTGAACAAGAAGCAAAAGGTATAAAATATGCACTTGTAATGGAACCAGCTAGGAAAGATGGTTCTTTAGTTACTGCTAGACGAGGAAAAGGAAACTATACACTAATTGTCGAGGGCAAAGCAGCACATTCTGGTATTGAACCTGAAAAAGGTCGAAGTGCGATCGAAGAGTTGGCTCATAAAATTATCCAATTACATGAATTATCTGACCATAAAAATGGAATCAGTGTCAATGTTGGTATGATTGAAGGTGGGTCAAGTGTTAATACTGTTTCAGATCACGCTGAAGCACATATAGATGTTCGGATTAAAGAAATAGATCAAATTGAAATCGTTGAAGAAAAATTAGAAGAAATTTGTTCAACAACTGATGTAAAAGGAACAAAGGTTTCAATAGAGGGTGAAATAAATCGGCCACCAATGGAAAAAAATAAAAAAACTCGTGCTTTACTGCGAATTATTCAAGATGTTGGTGATGAGATCGGTATCGAAATCGAAGATACTGAAACTGGTGGCGGTTCTGATGCCTCGTTTACATCTACTTTAGGAATTGCAACGATCGATGGATTAGGACCTATCGGAGGAAATGCCCATAGTGATAAAGAATATTTAGAAATACCAAGTCTTGTCGAAAGAACACTTCTATTAGCGGCAATCATTGAACGTCTTTCTAACAAGGAAACCGTATAAAGCTATCGAGTAAGGATAGGATTATATTAACCATATATATGGCCGATGATCCTCCTTACACGGTAGTTTTTTATCTGTATGAGTTAATCTCTTTAGTTAGAGGGCATGATTTTCCTCTTTTGTTAAATCCTATTAAACTTCGAAACGATTCTACAAAGGAAAAACTTAAATTTAATAAAACGTATGAGAAGCAATCAATGGACAAATGATAGGTATTTTACTTTATCATTAGGCTATGTTAAAGATTATAGTATCTATACAAACACTTTATTGACTGGAACTGATAATATGAGAGGCTCCTGCATAAAAAAGCGTGTCATGGAGACCCCACAATCGCTGCGCTTAAGGATTAAAGCTATGCCTGCAGTAAAAATCAACAACAAGGATTAACTGAGCCTATCATTAAAAAAGAGTTATAATATATTTATACAATTTATTGGGGGTTTACACATGAGCAAAAATATTGATGACTTTCTTAATCAAGGAATGTATGGACCTCAAGAAACAAATCCTGATGAACGTAGACGTTATTTAGGCACGATTAGGGAAAGAGTTGTCTGTGTTCTAACAAAAAATCAAGTACGCGAAAACGGAATCTACTCCGAAGTTGAAGATTTTATCCGAAAAAATAAAAAAGCAACCTTAATCCTTAATGGAAATATGAATTACGATTATTTGTCTGATTATATAAAATTAGCTAACAAATACAATTTAAAATTTACCTTATCTACAAATAAAGAATATGACTCTGAATTAGGATTAGTCCTAGCGTACGATTATGCAATAAATAAAGAAGACATTACAATAAAAAAAGAAGCAACCGTAATCCAAGAAAAAAAGTCAAAGGATCATTCAATAAAAAATTTCTTTAAAAAACTATTTTAAAATTATTCGCCAACTAAACTCATTAATTAAGTTCAGCTAAAGTAGTTTCAACTAAAAATTAGAATAAATTGATTTAAAAGGTTCACCAAAGTCGAGCCTTTTTTATTTTATCTGTTTAAAATCATACCTTTTCAACACATTTTCAAATAATAACCATAAAATAATAAACTATAAAAAAACTGCAGTTAAACAATCACGTCTAACAACGATAAAAACTGGAAAGAATGGAGGGAAAATCATCACTGTCTTGTTTAGGAGGGGTAACCATGCAAATGTTTTATACTGTAAGAAACGGAGATACTCTTTATCAAATTGCAGCACGTTGGAAATTACCTGTTCAAGCAATTATTGCTGCTAATAATTTACGTCCACCTTATACAATATCTTGTGGCGAGCAACTTTCCATCCCACCGGGTGTTAATATTATTCGCGTTTCAGAAGCTGATACAATCGAACAGCTTTCACAATATTACGGTATTCCTATAACGGAAATTATTGAGAAAAACGCTCTAACTCCACCTTATGTACTTAAAGATAAACAATTCCTTTACATCCCACAAGGAGTTCCCTATTACACTGTCAGACCTGGTGATGATTTGTATCACATTGCAAGAAGATTTAATATCCTCATTGACGGTAAGATTAATCCTGAACCTATCAGATTGTTAAACCATCTCCATTCAAAAAGGCTTATACCTGGAAGTAAGCTAAAAATCCCATATACTCTCCCACTAACAACTGGGATGATTGCTTTTAATTCAATGAGTAATGGACATTATGACCTTTTTGTCTTCGATCTAAAATCGGGAAATGTATCAAAACTAACGAACCAATTAACAGACGAAAACACGACACCATTTTGGTCAGCTGATAATACAATGATTGCTTTTGTTGGCAAACAGGGCAAAGTATATTTGGCTAATTTACATCAATCGTTGATTCTAAACATTGATCAGATTAAGACAGGAACATCGATACAATGGTCACCTAATAATAAAAATATGGCCTATAAAAAAGATGAGGATATGATCATTTATCATATTGATACAGCAAAGAGGAAAAAAATAAAAATAGGCAATCATGCAGAAATTTGTTTATTTCTTAATGACAATGTAATGGTATACCACGATATTGACTCATCCGGCAATGGGCAGCTATACAAAATAAATATTGATGGAACAAACAAGGCTCAAATCACAAACAATCGGAATGGCAAAATTGAGAAAATCCGAATTACACAAAATCGACAATATGCTGTTTATTTAACTACTAAAAGTCCATTTTTCCTTTTTGTAACACATTTAACAACACTTGATACATTTAAAATAAAAAATAATAACAATTGGAGTAATCAGCTACCAATTCAATCAAAAAACACACTCCAGTTAGCTTATTCATCAACTGAGGAAATGAATGAAGATGAATGGTATTCGCATATTCGATTAAAGGAAGTAACTGAAAACGATGACCGAATTTTAGCGGTTACAGACAGTGAATCACCACCGATGACATTCTCTCCTAACGGAAGGCTAATTAGTTTCCTATCGGGCTACAAAGGAAATAAATATGCAAGTGAGATATGGATCGTTGATACAAAGCATTCGGTACCAATCCGTTTATTAGAGGGAGAGCAAATAACATCAATTTGTTGGTCAAAATCAATTTAAAATTAGTGAAATCGAATCATAATAATTCACTTATTAAACATCCACCAAACATACAAAACTCATTAAAAAGCGAATAAAAATAACTTTAAGTCCAATTAATGTTCGGTTATAATTACTATAATGAACGGGGAGGACTGATGTTATGTATATTTCAAAGAAAATTATGCTATTAGGTTCTGGAGAGTTAGGAAAAGAAATTATCATTGAAGCACAACGATTAGGTGCTGAAACAATTGCAATTGACCGATATGAACTGGCTCCGGCTATGCAAGTAGCAGATCGGAGCTACTGTATCGATATGCTAGATTCAACTGAAATAAGAAGAATAGTAGAAATTGAGAATCCTGACCTAATTGTTCCTGAAATTGAAGCGATTGCCACTTCTGAGCTAGTTAAACTTGAAGGAGAAGGTTACAATGTCATTCCTACTGCTAAGGCTGCCCAATTAACGATGGATAGAGAAGGGATTCGTAGACTTGCATCAGAAACGCTACAGCTTCCTACAGCAAACTATCGGTTTGCAAATACTTTTGACGAATTTTACGATGCAGTAAAAGAAATTGGTTTTCCATGTGTTGTAAAGCCATTAATGAGCTCTTCTGGGAAGGGACAAAGTGTTTGCCGAACTGAGAATGACGTAAAAGAATGCTGGAAGATTGCAATGGAGGGTGGGAGAGTTCAAAACGGACGAGTGATTATTGAAGAATTTATCCACTTTGATTATGAAATCACATTATTAACGGTTAAAGCTGTTAACGGCACAATGTTTTGTGAACCAATTGGACATATTCAAAAAGATGGAGATTATATTGAATCATGGCAGCCACATCAATTAACGAACAATCAACTTGAGCAAGCAAAACAAATTGCAAAGGCTATAACAGATGAACTTGGTGGATATGGTATATTCGGTGTTGAATTATTTATTTCAGGAGATAAAGTTTACTTCAGTGAGGTCTCACCACGACCACATGATACTGGATTAGTTACATTAGTAACCCAAAATCTATCAGAGTTCGCTTTACATGTACGTGCAATTTTAGGCTTCCCAATTCCTGAAATAAACTTAATTTCACCTGGTGCTAGCAGACCATTAAAGGCTGAAAAAGAGTTAAAGGACTATGCGATAACAGGAATTCAAGATGCATTGTCAAATGAAAATACACAAATTCGAATCTTCGGAAAACCATTAACAAAGGTTGGGCGTAGAATTGCCGTGACCTTATCAACATCAAAAGACGTTAAAACCGCTAGAATTCGTGCAAAACAGGCACTTGATTGCTTACAAATAACTGAAAAATAAACATATAGAATTTCCCAGGCAACCGCATGTTTAGACATACAAGATAGAAAAAACACGAAATATTAGAAATGAAGCTATATTTCATTCTCTAGGAATTTTAGTAGCCTTGTTTTTGAATATCTTTTAACAGTTTAACAAGCAAAGTTAAACAGCTTAGTCAGTGTTAAAAGACTAGGTTAACTGCGTCCCCTAACTTATTATATTTTTAATGAACTAATGATTTATTAAAATGTAATATCTCTATAATTGAAATGTAATAAAGTTTATTCATATCGAGCAACCTTATACAATATGTATAAACAGGAGCATCTTAATTCACAATTTGCCACAACTAATTTCATTTCACTCTCACTTGCTGCTCCAAAATATAGACGCAGGAGGGAACCTCATGAGGTGTAAAAGTTGTAATGGGACTAGATTTGAAAATTGTAAAAATTGTTCTGGGGAAGGGTTCGACTATGGAAATCATAAGTGTGATTCATGTTCTGGTGAGGGACTTATTTCATGTTCCTCGTGCGAAGGGACAGGAAAAATTAGTTTTTTCAAATGGTTAAAAACTAGTTAAAGTTTGATAGTTTTAACTCAAACTAGTAAAAAATAAAGAAAAAAGAGAGTGGCTCAGGGAGCAATTGTTTAGACCCCTCAAACACATTATATAGACAAACGATAAGGTTAGTTTCCTATATGTCAGTGTTTGTTGAAGTGGAGACCCTGTTGAGTCACCCTCTTTTTTTGCAAGTTTAGTACAAGCTGTTGTTTTAAAAGACTATAAAGTGTGAAAAAATAACCGAATTCCAAAACGCATAGTTTACATAATGATATTATAAAAAACTATATATATTTTTCAGATCGCCCAATTCATCTAGGACAATTAACTAAAATTTCTTCCTTGGAATATATGTGAGTAGACTAACGTTTTAGGAGGAAAAAACATGCACTATCAATATTCAGGTAAACAAAGCCCAAGAACACTTGCATGGCATGAAACACTTGAGCTTCATGAGCTTGTAGCATTTTCATCAATTGGATTAATGAAGCTAAAAAAAGGCTTAAAAAAGATTGAATGTCCGACATTAAAGGCTATTTACCATCAAACAATAAAGGAATTAGAAGCAAACCTTAAGGAGTTATTACAATTTTACCCGCTTGCACCACGTGAAGATGAGGAAGAGAGAAATTTTGACAAAGCTTTTTATGCAGGTGATTTACTTGCGTTTTCAAAAACTGCAGTTCGAAATTATGCTGTTGCTATTACTGAAACTGCTACACCAGAATTAAGGGTCGTTCTAGCAAAACAATTGCAAATGGCAATCATGAGCCATGCCCGTATATTTAATTACATGTACGAAAGAGGATTTTATCCATCTTATAACCTCCAGCAATTACTTAAAAACGACGTTAACTTGGCAAATAGAGCGATTTCAATGTAATGTTCAACAAATTTAATCTTTAAATTTTATATGATAGTTCCCTGAAATTCTCCTCACAAAAGGATTGAAGATAAGTTTCAATCCTTTTTCATATTACCTGTAAAGCAACTCTATTATTGTGAGTAAATTGTATTTTATCACTTCTATGCAAATAAAGATTTTAATAACTTTTTATACAGTGAAATTTAGATAAACAACGTACAGTTTGAAACATTGTTAAGAGCATTTACCTATCACTTATAGCAAAACTCTACTGTCTTTAAGGTTTCAAGGATAGACGAATAATATTGTTTTGTGACTGGTAACATAATGATATGAGATACTTAATATTACCTTTCATAATCCTAATCATTTCGTTTTCCCCTAAAATTGTTGCTGCTGAAGAGATGATAAAGGTTAAGCTAGTTCAACATATTGGCGATACAAAAAAGATCAATCTACATATTAAAGGAGATTATTCGACGTTAGACCCTACACTTAAACTAAAGGAGGGAATAAATTATCAATTATCACTTAAGAAAGGAGAGTTTATATTAACTGGAAATGGAGAAAAGTATTCGTTACATGAGCCATTTATTCTAATTCCTAAAAGATACAATCATACCCAATATATATCCATTAATAATCGCCAGTACTTAGGTGCTGTTGAATTTAGGAAAGAAAAGAATCAATTTATTAGACCTGTGAACCAGCTTCCAATGGAGGATTATTTAAAAGGAGTTGTCCCATTTGAAGTATACCCTTCGTGGGGAATCGAAACATTAAAAGCACAAGCATTAGCAGCCAGAACCTATGCGTTCGCAAATCTAAATAAAGAAATCGATGATACAATCAAATATCAAGTCTATGGAGGATTTACCTGGAACGAAAAAACGACGGTAGCAGTTGAAGAAACTAGCGGAGAGGTCATCACTTCTCAAAATCGGCTAATCGATGCCTTTTACTCTGCAAGTAATGGAGGAATGACAGAAAACAACACACATGTATGGGGTGGAAATGCGAAAAGTTACTTACCAATTAAAAGGGATCCGTACGATCCAACACATCCATGGGAGTTTACGATCCATCAAACACAAATAAAGCTTGATGAAAATGATTGGGATCAACCAGATTGGTGGGATAAACTCTCTGAAATAGACTCATCAATAATAAATAATATGAAAACTTGGCTGAAAAAAAATGGTTACCCTGGAGATATAAAAATAGTTGAAATACCATATTTTAAACTATCCGAGGAACTGCTTGAGTCAAAAAGAGCTGTAAAGGGATCGATAAAAATTGAATTCCTCCACAGATTATTAGATGGGACCATTGTTTATGATCATGTGACTCTTAACGATGTTCCATTAAATAATATCCGTCCGTTAATTGGAGGGAATCATTTTAAAAGCTATTACATTGAATCTCTCATTAAAGATGAAGAAGATCACTATACTATGAAGGGGAAAGGATTTGGACATGGTGTAGGAATGAGTCAATGGGGTGCATATTATATGGGGAAAACCGGTAAAAACTATAAAGAAATTATCCAATTTTATTATCCGGGTACTAAAATAAAGAAAATTAATTAGTAGATCAATGAAATATTAAAAACTCCCAGCACAAGGAACCATTTCTTAAGTTGGGGGTTTTCTTTCTCTAATGGCAATAATAAATGATTAAGTGCATATGTGAGTCTCCTGGGGGAGAAGCGTTAAGGGTAGAGGACAGTCACTACTGTACCGCTGCAGAAAGCGAAGACCTGTATAATTTTAACAACTCATTCAAGAACGAATTTTCATTTAAATATGTACTAAGATAATAGCTTTTCATACCATTCATGTTTAGAAATAAATTTGAATTTATTATGCTAGTAATTAATATTTTAATACTAATATAGAGAATTCAACGTTTCTCCATTGAACAAACAAATACATTCTACTATAATCGACATAAAGAGTCATTTTATGTGATTATTCGACTATAATAAATATATGAAGAAATCCTCATATTTAATTGATTACAAGAGTACTAAAGTAGAGTTTACGTAAATTTATTACATATTACATCCATTTTGACATTCTCATCGTTGTTCTAGGTTATTTTACAAAAATAGTTCGTTACTCGAGAAAAATGTAAGACAGGAGATATAGAGAAAATGCGCTTAATTACGTTAGATCGAAGTGAGGCAGGGATTACATTAGGTAAATCTATCTACTATGAAAACGGAAAGATGTTACTTGCAAAAGGAACGTTACTATCAGACAGTCTAATTAAAAGGCTTAAAAATTTTCAAGTTTTTACTATATACATAGAAGATGAAGAATCAGAAGGTATCGATGTTGTCGAATCTATACCAGAGGAGCTACGAGTTGAATCAATCGAAGCGATTACTAAAGGATTGACTTCAATTGCTAATTTATCCTCACATACTAAAAATATCCAAGGTATGATGCAATCTGATAAAGCGATACATGAAATGCAACGGATCTTCCAAAGTATTTCAAGCTGTTTAACGGAAAATCGTACTGCGTTAAACTTATTAGCTACGACAAAAATTATTGATAATCACCTATACACTCACAGCTTAAACGTTGCCATCTATGCATGTCAGTTAGCAATTGAGAATGGTTTGCCGAAAAGTCAAATCGAAGAAATTGGTTTAGGCGCCTTATTACATGATCTCGGAAAAATGTTTATCCCACCTGAAGTTTTAAACAAAAAGGAAAGATTATCAGATGAGGAATTTGAACTAATCAAGATGCATTCAGAGCTTGGTTTTGAATTACTTCGTAAAATTCATTCTCTACCTTTAGTCATCTCACATTGTGCACTTCAACACCATGAACGCCTAGATGGAAAAGGCTATCCAAGGGGTATTAAAGAGGAAGAAATTCATCCATACGCAAAAATATTAAGTGTAGCAGATGTATTTGATGCTGTAACATCACAGAGGGTTTATCGATCCGCTATGCTTCCTCATAAAGGATTGGAAGTTTTATATTCAGGATCAGGAACACAATTTGATCAAAACCAAATCAATCTTTTTAGAGGCTGTATCGCGATTTATCCTCCTGGGTTAACCGTCAAATTAAATGACGGCCGAACAGGAATTGTTACAAAATATAACTTCACGTCAGTAGGAAGACCAATTATTCGCATTATAAAAGATGAAGAAAACCAACCTGTCCAACCTTATGAAATTGATTTGTCTACAAGCGAAAACCTTACATTAGAAATTGTTCAAGCTGACGCCTTACTATAATTTCTTTGAACTAACGTAATCACTATATCTAATTTATCTTACATATCATTTCAAACTCTCTATTTTTTAGAGAGTTTTTTTATTAAGAATAAAGTTAAAAAACTACCATCTAATGGATAAAACGAAAGAAAATCATAAATACTATCCACTAGAAATCCAAAAAAGGCGAGGTGAGTAAAATGAAATATTTAACGACAAAGGAATTATCTTTAATAGAGGATGAACTGCGATCTGAACAATTGCTTGCTAAGACCTTCAATTGGTGTGCTTCCCAATGTGAACACGAGGAAATACGCTCTCTTTTAGAACAACTTGCTGAAACTCATCAATTAAATATCGCCGATTTATCTCAATATTTTAATCGGTCGCAAATGATCCAATAAAATACAGGGGGAAAGTTCAATGCCAAATAATATTGCAGGACGCGGATTAACAGACAGGGAATATCTTCAGCTTTGTTTAGAGCTAGAAAAAGGGAGATGTCGTACCTTAAGCAATACACTGCTAGAAATCAATCATCAAGAGCTACGAGAAATATTTTTGCATTGCTTTGAGACTGCACATAAAAATCAATATAATCTATTTGATTTTATGAAAAATAAAGGATGGTATCGTACAACAATTGCCACACAGCCTGAGATTGAAATCGTGCAAAATAATATCCAACATAATTTACATCCCGACAGTTAAATTTTTTAATATGAATCCTAATCAAAACGTTTAGCCGCATTTTCATGATAGCTTTTATGTAACATTCCTAATATATTCACTCAATTACTCAATTTTTCAAATAAACAAAAGCCTTCTTTTAGGAAGGTTTTATTCATTTGACTAACAATCATTTTTTACAAATGTTTCTACAAATATTGAATAAATCTTCCAATAACATACATTCTAATAAAATAACGAATGCACGTTTGTCAGATTTCGTTTCAGCCCATTTGAGGAGTGAATCAGATTTATGAAAATTCCATTTTTCAAAACAAAAAGGCAAGCAGACATAAAGGATGATAGGCTGGAGGAGAAAAAAAAGAAAGAGGTTGAGCAACCCTTTTCTTGGCAAATTAGCAAGGATATTGAAACGTTAAAGGATATCTATTCATTACCTGACAATATCGATTTCGTTGTAAGAGAATTCACTTTAAGAATGAATAACAAAAAAGCTGTTTTATTTTTTGTTCCATCCTTAACAGATATTCAACTTATTCAAGAACAAATCATCAAACCGTTGATTATGAATGAAAAGAAATCAGAAATCCCTTCCTGTATTAGCATAAGTACGATCAAAGAAGAAACTTGTATGAAAAAGGCGATTGAAGAGTTAAATTCAGGAGAAACTGTTTTATTAGTAGAAGGTGAAACGAAGGCTTTTATTATTAAAACAGGTAAAGTAGCCGGTAGAAGTGTCGAGAAACCACAGAATGAGACTACTCTATTTGGTCCTAAAGAATCGTTCATTGAAAAGGCAGACGTTAATATATCACTCATTCGCAAGAAAATAAGAAATGAAAATTTCAAAGTTGAAAAAATGTCAATTGGAAACAGTACGAACAACGAGGTATTTCTTGTCTATCAAAATAACTTAGCTAATAAACAGATTCTAAAGGAAGTAAAACAAAGAATTAACCATGTAAAAAGAGATGATATTCAGAATTTAGAACTTTTAGTTCAAATTATTGAAGACCGAAAATCAAGTTTATTTCCCACTGTTTTACAGACAGAGCGTCCAGATAGAGCAGCATCTTTTCTTGAGGATGGCCATATTATTCTCATTATGAACAACTCTCCTATTGCCCTAATTACACCAGCAACATTTTGGACGTTTCTCCATTCTGCAGATGACCACTATTTACGGTTTATTTATGGTAACTTTACAAGAGCATTACGACTTATTGCCGTCTTTATTACGCTATTTACTCCTTCTATATATATTGCCATAACGAATTACCATCGTGAAATGCTTCCTGCTGATTTACTATTAGCAATAGCTGGAGCGCGTGAAATGGTTCCATTCCCAGCAATCATTGAATTATTTCTCATGGAGCTAGCCTTTGAATTAATTAGGGAAGCAGGAATACGTGTCCCTGCACCAATTGGTCCAACAATTGGGATTGTCGGTGCATTAATTTTAGGTCAAGCTGCAGTAGAAGCAAATGTTGTAAGCCCGATTGTCGTTATCGTTGTAGCAATAACTGGATTATCATCATTTGCCATAAGTGATGTCAATTTAAATTATGCGATTAGAATTGCTAGATTTGGATTTTTAATTGCCGCAAGTTTATTAGGAATATTTGGAATGGTCGGCTGCTTTCTCATTGGTTTATTTTATGTTTCTGTATTTAAATCGTTTGGTGTTCCATACTTTGCACCGATGACACCAAAATATAAATCCTCAAATGATACGTTATTTAGAAGAATGATTAAAAATGAAAGATTCAGACCTGCATATTTAAAAACGAAGGATATAAAAAAAGGCGCAGCAGAATAATTTATTTGGAACAGGTGGTTAGATGGTTACTCGTGAAAAAGATCTCATCAGCTTTAAAGAGTTATCTTCACTTATAGTCATCATGATCGGAACAAAAGCGACTGACATGACGGCAACATTACTTTTTGATCGTAGTTTAAATGCTGCGTGGATCGTTTGTATCCTTTCCTTTCTAATTGTTTTGCCTTCATTACTAGTCCTTAACTATTTACTAAAGAAATTTGAATCAAAAAATTTCCTTGAGATCACAAGATGCTTGATAGGCAAGAAGCTTACGTTTATAATCGGATTTCTTTTCTTTTTATTTGCATTACTAAAAATGGCAATAGACACAAGAAGCTATACAGACCAGCTTATAACAGTTAATCTCCCAAAAACTCCTTTATTTATCTTATATATCCTTCTTCTTCTTGTATGTTTATGGGGGGCTAAAAAAGGTTGGGAAGCGATCGCATCTATTGCGATTATGCTTTTACCATATATATTAATTGCTTTAACATTACTTTATCTTTTACTTTTTAAAGAAATACATTTCAATCGGATTTTTCCTTTATTTGGCTTTGGATTTAAAAACATTACAGAAAACAGTTTTCATTTTTCATCTATGTATGCAGATGCTTTTCTTATCGCAATGATGTACCCGTTTGTCAAAAATCATAAAACCTATACTAGAGGACTGATTGGTTCTCTTACTTTTACAGTTCTTCTAGTGGCGTTACTTTTATTGTTATACAACTTAGTATTTGACTACAGAAGCATTGATAAAATTACATATCCTTTTAATGAAGCAATTCGATTTGTTTCAATCGGAAAAACCATAACAAATATTGAAACATTCTTCCTTACGTTTTGGCTACTAGGTATTTTTGTTAAATTTACGATTTATTTATATTTAGTCTGTAAAATATTTGGTTTTGTTTTTAGTATTGAAGAATTCGAACATACTCTACTGCCAATTACAATTTTAGTATTAGTTATAGGAATGGTTCCAGAAAATGATATTTCTAATATATATTCCGTTAGAACGATTGTTTCTTCGTTTTTTGAATATGGTCTACTTTACCTCCCATTCTCTCTTTTGATTGTATACAAAGTAAAGGAGGTACGGTCACGATGAATAAATGGCTACACTTATTCACAATTTTCTCCATGGTAATCCTTCTGACGGGATGTTGGGATCGTAAGGAATTAGAAGAAATATCATATGCTGTGGCAGTTGGCATCGATATTCCTGAAGGGGTTGATTTAGAAAAAGAGCAATCCTTTGATATTACATTTGAATTTTCTAATCCTAAGCTACAGATTAATGGAGCAGCAGGGGAGACTGATAAAAAGGAGGTCATTACCATTACATCCCCTGATTTTATTACAGCTAAAAATACGGCAAACTCATTTGTGACGAGGCAGATTTCCTTAATACATGCAAAGGTAATTGTTGTTTCAGAAGAATTAGCAAGATCCAAATATTTTTATCGAATGATCGGAACTGCACTAAAGGAAAGGGAGATTAGAAGAGAAATAAACCTCATCGTTACGGATGGAAAAGCAGTCGATTTTATCAAGAAAAACAAACCGGAAATGGAAATTAGACCGCATCGTTATTATCAGTTTGTTTTCGATCGTTCAATCGAAACAGGATTAGTACCTGATTCAACTTTAAATCGGCTATTTTCTATTACTGATGGTGATGCAGATTTGTTTCTCGCGATTTATGGTTCTGTTAATGATGATAAAGATAAGAACGAATTTAAAGAAGAGGATCAATATTTAAGCGGAAGGGTGCCAAAGGAAGGGGGAAATCCCGCACAGCTAATGGGGTCCGCAGTATTTAAAGAGGGAATAATGATCGGGAAATTGTCTGGTGAAGAAACAAGAAGTGTTATGATTCTCGACGAAACGATGGATATGGAAGATATGTATGTTAGCTATACAGACCCAATGAATGATAATTATAAGATCGTTGTAAGGTTAAAGAAAAAAGATAAAACGGATATAAAGGTAACATTAAGAAAGGGACCTCCTAAAATAACGGTCAATGTACCACTATCGGCAGAAATTTTATCGGTACCAAGCATGATCAATTACGCTACAAATGAAAAAAATCAGGATATCCTACGAAAAGCAATTGCTTCTGAAGTTAAAAGAAACTTTGATTCTCTTGTGAAAAGATCACAACAGGAATTCAAATCAGATCCATTTTATTGGTCTCTATATGTTAGACCACTTTTTAAAACGATACAAGAGTATGAAAAATGGGATTGGACAAACAAGCAATTTTCCGAAGCGGATATCAAAATAAATGTAGATATTGAAATCTTTGGGTATGGTAAGCAATTAAAAGAAACAGACATGGAGATGATAAATGATTGATGAGATTTCTATTGTACTTAATCGTATTCTTTGGATTTGCTTATAGTATCGGACATTCATTTGTATTATTTAAAGATAAAAATAAGCTTGGTGCTTTCGGTATGTTGTTAGTCGGTATTTCTATCGTCGTTTTCTCTTTCTTCATTCAACTTAAATAGAAGGCTTATTACAATGCGAATAAAATGGGACAATAACGGGGAAATAAAAAGAGAGGTGATCAAATTGGATCGATTTGAAAAAGTCTATAATGAATACCGCAACCAGCAACAAGATGAAGCTGAAAAAAATCAAAAAGGGACCTTTTCAACTGGAAAAGAGCAAATTGTTGCTGTTCGAAAAAATGATGACGGTGATTTAATTGCCTTTCAAACAAATGCCGGGAGAGAACTTGATTATGTTCAGGCTCTATCTGAAGCAAAATCCGGAAAGCTCGCAAATGTCGATGTATTTCATAAATATGGCCGCGATATTTTAAGAAGTGAGCCTGATGGCATTAAAGAAAATAATTTAGACGAGTTACCTGAATTCTAAAAAGGGACTGACCCCAATTTTTGGGGTTTATTTTTTTGTCTAAACTGATTTCCTTGAAAGAAAATCTGTAGTTTGAAATAATTGTATTGGTAAAGTATTGAAACTGTGAGGTGTATTGCTAATGATTAGTTCGATTGTATTAACAATCCTATTTGCCATTGGATTCATTTATTTAATACAATATCCATTTTATTTAAAAAAGGCCGCTCTATTATCAAAGGAAGCTATCTATCCTCAACAAAAAGACGAATTTCAAACGATCCTACTCCCAAATGAATGGAAAGAGATGACTCCCATTTCTAAAAAAGAGAAATCTTATCAATTTGTAAAATGGGGGACAATTGTCGCAGTCTTGCTCCTGACAACTGTATTGATTATCTCTGTTGCAACCGATTGGTTAAGCTCGTCTTTTTTAAATGTAGCATATCTCTTCATTGTAATTATCAACTCGATAAAACACCATGGTAATTTATTTATTTTGCCTTCAGGTATTATACTTCATTCAAAGTATTATCCGTTTAACCGAATATTAAATTATCATTACGAAGAGATTATCCGTTGGCATGAATTATATGGATTACACCCTCGCCTTAATAATGGATATAAGTTAACAATTACTCTGAAAAATAGGTGGTTTCAACCTAACTATTTAGTAATAGAGGATGAAGAGCATTTAAAAAGAATTATTACTCTATTAAAAGATATGGGAATTGAACAAGAAGAAAAACGTGCAAGCTAATAATATTGTCTATCTACTCCAACTTTTCAAAAAGGTGATTGGTAGGAAAACAAACATGAGCTTTTCTTTCAAATCTCCGATAGAAACATCATCATACATAGATATTAGTAAATTTCTCTGTTATACTGTTAAACGATTCTTTTATTATTAATTAGCTGTGTTAACTTATTAAATCTCTGTGACTATATGTATGGTAAGAGGATATTGGACTTCCACTTTATTTAGTAAACTACAATAAAGTGGAAGTCCTTTTCATGCAGGAAAATACTTAAAAGATGTCGAATATAGAAACCATTATCCCTAAGAGGATAATTTGTAAATAATAATGGAATTGATTTAAGAAATAAAGGGTTTGAATAAACTTCGAAGATACATAAAAGAAGGTGAATCGATTGAGAGTCAATGAAAAAATTAGCACAGGAATAAAAGGCTTTGATCTTACAATTGATAAATTACGTCTAGGTGATAATGTTGTATGGCAGGTCGACTCAGTCGATAGTTACAAAAAAATGGTAGATCCATTTATCGAAACAACCCTTAAAGAAAATCGTAAGTTAGTCTATATTCGTTTTGGGAAGCATGAACCATTAATTGAGGATCACCCTCATATCAAAAGATACAACCTAGATGCAAAGAAAGGTTTTGAGACCTTTGCAACAAAGGTACATAGTATCCTTGAACAGGAAGGAAAACAGACATTTTATGTTTTTGATTGTTTAACAGATTTGTTAGAAGAATGGTACTCAGACCTTATGATCGGAAACTTCTTTAAGGTGTCATGTCCATTCTTATATGAGTTAGATACGATCGCGTATTTTGGATTAATTAGAAATGTCCACACTTACAGCACAATTGCAGAAATACGTGAAACAACACAACTTCTTCTAGATGTATACGAAGTTAACAAGAACATTTACATACATCCTCTTAAAGTATGGCAACGTTATTCTCCGACGATGTTTTTCCCACATTTAATTCAGGGGCAAGAGGCAACCTGTATTACAGCTAGTTCTGAAGCTGCACAATTATTTTCAAGTATTAACAGAGTAGAGAATAGACTCGATTATTGGCACATTGTATTTAGTCAGGCTAAAGAAACATTAAACGAAGATTATGAAAAGCAGGAACAAACAAAAAGATTGTTAATGTCTCTCCTAATAGGGCAAAAATCCAAAATGTTTGATTTATGTGATAAATACTTTACCCTAAAGGATATTTTAACGATTGCCTCAAGAGAAATTGGCACAGGGTTTATCGGCGGGAAAAGTGTTGGTATGCTTCTTGCTAGAAAAATAATTGAAAAGCATGGAAATCAGCAATTGCTATCCCACTTGGAGCCTCACGATTCGTTTTTCTTAGGCTCTGATATTTTTTACACATATATAGTCCAAAACGGATGGTGGAAATTACGAGTTAAACAAAAGACTAAAGAAGGTTATTTTCAATATGCACCAGAGCTAAAGGAGAAACTATTAAATGGAGTGTTTTCAGAACGTATTCGTGAACAATTCATCCAGGTTTTAGAATATTTTGGTCAATCTCCAATTATTATTCGTTCCAGTTCACTGCTTGAGGATAATTTTGGAAATGCGTTTGCGGGAAAATATGAAAGTGTATTTTGTGTTAACCAAGGAACACCAGAAGAACGTTACAAGGAGTTCGAACAAGCGATTCGTACTGTCTATGCAAGTACGATGAATGAGGATGCAATCGCCTATAGAATGAACAGGGGACTTTTTGAAAAAGATGAGCAAATGGCCATCCTCATTCAACGTGTTTCAGGTGACCACCATCATCAATATTTTTTCCCACATATAGCTGGTGTTGGAAATTCCTCAAACTTATATGTTTGGGACAAAAGCATCAACATGGATGCTGGCATGCTGCGGATCGTTTTTGGATTAGGAACAAGAGCTGTAGATCGAACCGTAGGAGATTATGCAAGAATTGTTACTCTTGATAATCCAATGCGTATGCCACTTATGAGTCAGGAGGATATTAAAAAGTTTTCTCAGCATGATGTTGATGTTCTTTCTTTATCAGAAAATGTTTTAACAACTGTTAAACGGGATGAATTATTAAAATATGATCTTCATGCGTCTAAAACACTTTTTGCCCGACCTGATGAAGAAACAGCAAATCGCCTTTATGAATTAGGATATACGGACCGTTATCCATATCCTTATATTCTGGATTTTCATTCTTTATTAAAGGACACAAATTTCCCACATATGATGAGAGAGATTTTATCTCTGTTATCAAAAGAATATGAATATCCAGTTGATATTGAATTTACAGTGAACTTTGATGATAACAATGATTTTAAAATTAACCTTTTACAATGTAGACCGTTGCAAACAAGTGGTTTAGGCAAACAAATTGAAATGCCAAAACTTACAGATGAATCAAGCTGCTTCTTTTCGACAAACGGAAACTTTATGGGAGGTAATATCCGCCTTCCAATCGAATATATTGTTGCGATTAATACAGAGGAATATTTAAATCGAAATGAACAAGGAAAATATGCTGTCGCACGAAAAATTGGGAAGATTAATTCTGTTTTGAAAGATAAAAATGTGATGCTCATGGGACCAGGCCGGTGGGGAACAACAACACCATCCTTAGGGATTCCCGTTCACTTTTCAGAGCTTTCCAATATGAACGTCATTTGTGAAATAGCATCCCAAGAAGAAGGCTTCATGCCAGAATTATCTTACGGGAGTCACTTTTTTCAGGATTTAGTTGAGTCTGGAATTTTTTATGTCGCAATATTTGCTGGGCAAAAGGATGTCATCTACCATCCAGAATGGCTCAAAGATAAAGAAAATCTGTTACTAGACTTTTTACCACAAAGTGAAGAGTTTATTGATGTCATTCAGATTGTAAAAACAAATGGAATGAATATTTATTCCGATATTACGACACAAAAGCTCATTTGTAAGTAGAAGAGTCAACGTCTATAAAATAAAGGTTTACCTTGTCCTCTCAGTATTATAGGAGGTACGATGGATATCATACCTCCTATAACATTTCATTATTTTATTCATTTAACACAGTTTGAAGTGTTTCAATATTTTTCTCCATAATACTGAAATAATCTTCTTTATTTTTAATATCTTCTTCTGTCACTGATTCAAGATTATGAAGGGTTAACGACTTAGCACCAATTTCATCTTGAATGACTTTTGCTACGTTAGATTGTACATTTTGTTCAAATAAAACGTAATTTATATTATGCTCTTCTGATTCTTTGATAATTTCAGTAAGTTGTTGTTGGCTAGGTTCTTGAGAAGGAGAGAGACCAGCAATTGAAATTTGTTTAATATCATACCTTTCCTGCCAGTAACCATAAGCAGCATGGGAAACTAAAATGTATTTTGTCTTTGAGTTTTCAATAGTATCTTGAAATGTTTTATCTAAGTCATTTAAATCAGCTTTGAGTTTTGCATAATTTTCTTCGAATATATCCTTTGACTCCGGTTTTATTTCTATTAATGCATCTTTAATATTTTCTGCTAATTTAATAGAATAAATTGGGTCAAGCCAAACATGTGGATCGTGATCACCATGATGATGTTCGTCTTCGTGAGTTTGCTCTTCCTCATGAGCATGTTCGTCTTCAAGAGTATGTTCGTCTTCATGAGTATGCTCGTTTTCATGAATATGCTCTTCCTCGTGTGCATGCTCGTCTTCAAGGGCATGCTCGTCCTCATGATTATGCTCATGTTTTTCTGCACTTTTTAATAATTCGATACCTTCAGCGGCCTTCAATATTTTAACGTCTTCCTTCTTTAAGCTCTGCTCTGCCTTTTCCGCAAAGCCCTCTACACCTGCACCTGAATAGATAAATAAATCTGAGTCTGCTATGTTTTTCATTGTCTTAACTGTTGGTTCATATGTATGAGCGTCAACATTGGGTGGGTAGACACTCGTTACGGTAATTTCATCGCCACCGATTTTTTTTGTAAAATCCTCTAATGGGAAAATGGTTGTATAAACCTCTATTTTACGGTCAGAATTAGCATCACTGCTTGTACCATTTGTTGATTGATTTTCTTGATTACCACAGCCTGCTAATAAAAGACCTAGTGAAAGCATTGAGGTTAGTAAATATGATCTCGTTTTCATTGTTACAACTCCTAACATTTTTTTAAATAAACTTTTTAATAGGGGAGAATTTGATGTTTTTTATCAAGTACCTAATATGAATAAAATATAAATTGGAACCATTTCGATTTAACTGGTAGAAACAAATAGTAATGATTACGATTTGTATTGTACACCTAAAACTCGATTGTGTAAATAGGAATAATTTCGATTTATAATCGATATATATGTATTGTGTTGAAAAGGAGGGAAAGTGATGAAGACAATACCAGTCTTTATTTTAAGCGGATTTTTAGGAAGTGGTAAGACTACACTTTTAAAGCAATTACTACAAGTATGTAATGAAAGGAAAATGAAGCCAGCAGTTTTAATGAATGAAATTGGTAGGACAGATACAGATGGAGAAAGTATATCCGGGCTGTTAAAAAATAGCCATCTCGAAAAATTACTAGATGGATGTATGTGCTGTAATAAAAAAAGTGAAGTAACGAACTGTCTAAAAACACTTCTTAGTCGCAAACCGGACATGCTATTTATTGAGTTAACAGGGGTTGCAGATCCAGAAGAGGTTGTTGACTCTATAACAGAACCTGAACTTCTACAGCTTCTTTGCTTAGAAAAAGTCATAACGATCGTAGATGCAGAAAATATTCTTTCATATAATAATGTGTTTGAATCAGACCGAGATCTTGTAAGAACAACAAGAAAGCAAATTAGGGTTGCTGATTATCTTATTGTCAATAAAATTGATTTAGTATCTTATGAAAAGAAGAAAAAGGTAGAAAGACTACTTAGAAAAGAAAATTCCTCCTCACCTATTACCTACACAACATTTAGCCAGGTTGACATAAACGAAATTTTTTCTATTAATCATTCAGTTATGAAGAGATTTAATATAAAACGAAATGATGAACCATCAGATGAAAAGGCTTCAGCATCTTTTTCAAGAATAAAGAGTATCTCACTGCCACTTACAACCAATACAACAAAGAAACAAATTGAGAGGTTTTTGAAGAAATGGAGAAGTGACTTGCTTCGGGCAAAGGGATATATACCTATGACAGATGGGATATACTTAATGCAAACTGTTATGAAACGTGTTAATTGGGAACCTTCGCAATTTAAAGGTGAATGTTATTTAGTTATGATTGGAGTCAATCTAGATATAAAAGTAATTAAAAAAGATTGGGAAAGAACAATTAAAGAGCCGATATACGCTGAATAGGAAATAAAAGAGGCTTTCCACTTCGGGGCTAACATCTCCATGTTAGCTCTACCTAACTAAATTGAGAAAATAGGCTTTAAAGTTGTTTTAAAAAATTTGAAAGTAGTAGAAATCAAGATAAAGGTGATTGAATAAACAAAAGCTAGTATGTACTGGAGGTATTTCTTATGAAGATAAAAAACAGAGGGTTTATAAAATGAGGATAAGGACCAATATCGAAATAATAGGATTCGCTTTCCTAGGATGTTGCATTTTACTATTTTATTTTCACGAAGGAATAAAGCTAAGCGAATCTCTTTTTTCGGATTCTTTCTTAACCTTTAATGTCGTGTTTATAAGTATATTACTAGAAGCATTGCCATTTGTTTTAATCGGTGTTTTGCTCGCAGGGGTCATTCAAGTATTTGTTTCAGAAGAACAAATGCGCAAATTTATCCCTCGTAACAAGTTATTAGCAATCATGATGAGTTGTTTAGTAGGTGCATTATTTCCTGCCTGTGAATGTGGAATTGTTCCAATTGTTCGTCGTCTAGTTAGTAAAGGGATGCCTCTTTTTGCAGGGGTCGGTTTTTTACTTACAGGACCATTAATTAATCCGATCGTTATTTTTTCTACCTATATGGCTTTTGGTGAGGATGGGAGAATGGCTTTACTACGAATGGTTCTAGGTTTAATTATTGCTCTTATCATTACTTCAGCTATCTGTATACTCTTTAAACACAATCAACTGAAAATAACGAAGGAATCCTTTAGAACAGAAGCTCAAAGAATAGTAAAGCTACCCTTACTAACGAGACTAAAAGCTATAATCGAGCATGCGATTGATGAATTTTTTGATATGGGAAAGTTTTTAATTATTGGAGCGCTTCTTGCAGCTTTTGTACAGACGTATATCTCTACAAGATCTATTTTAGCTCTAGGAGATGGTTTGTTAGGTTCTACTCTCGTGATGATGGGACTTGCTTATCTATTATCCCTATGCTCTGAAGCAGATGCATTTATCGCGGCATCATTTGATCATATACTTCCAAAAACTTCCTTGCTTGGCTTTTTAATCTATGGACCCATGCTAGATTTGAAAAATACAATTATGTTATTATCTGTCTTTACATTTCGTTTCGTCATCACGTTAACAATTCTCATTACGGTCACTGTGCTTGTTTTTTTATTACTAGTTCACCCGCTAATATAAAGGAGAGACTGATCTTGACCCTACAAAAGAGACAAGGAATAAAAGCAATTATATTATTGCTATTCGCCAGTTTTATTTTTATTTTGCATCATACGGGGGATATTACTAACTTTATCCATCCTAATTATCTACATTTTAGTCAAATCGCTTCAATCATTTTCTTGATTCTTTTTTTCTTTCAAGTTCCCCGTATTTTTAAAACACTTGAAGCTGAGCATGATCATACTTACTGCAGTCCTTGGGGGTGTCATCATGAAGAAGAACAGTTTTCCATCAAATCATTAATATCGATTGGAATGATGATGATTACTCTTTTATCAGGTTTCATGATGCCTTATAAAACCTTTGGGGCTGATGAAGCACTAGTGCGTGGTATTCAATATTCAAGTTTCAATCATAAAAAGTCGGGGGATATTGACTTAGAGAATGAAAATATAGATAGGATTATGAATCGTCCTATTATTCGTTTAGATTATACAGGTTTTACTGATTATATGGGGATTCTTTCAAAATATCCAGCGGTTTTTGAGGGAAAACAAATAGAAATAGAAGGGTTTATTGCTGAAGACATGATGAAAAAACAAAAAGTGATTGCTAGATTTCAAGTTACCCACTGTGTTGCAGATGCACAAGCAAGTGGAATAATACTTACAAATAGCGATGAGCTTCAATTAATGGAGGATACTTGGGTACGAATCAAAGGCGTCTTGAAGGTTAAGGAAGAAAATCAACAGTATATACCAGCTATTCATGTGACCAGTATCGAGAAAATCGTTACGCCAAAAAATCCTTATATATATCTTTAGTTTCTTTACAAAGAGACAGTCCTAAGAATCTATGAGACTGTCCTTATTTTTCTATTTATTGTAAGATTTGTACTCTGCCTCGTCACTGAAAACTTTATCTAATGCTTGCCAAGGCATTAAAGCACAATTATGTCTTGCCTTTAATTGATGAACACCTTGTAAAGAGATACTATCCCCTAAATCAATTTTTTCGTTTGTGAGCTCTCCAGTTCGAATCAAATCTTCAAAAACATTTCTTAGTAATTTAATTTCCTTTAGTGATTTGTTTTGAATAAGCTCTGTCATCATTGAAGAGGATGCCATACTTATGCTACACCCTTCTCCAAGGAAGGATGCTTTTTTTACTAAATCATGTTCAACTTCAATAAAGAGGGTCATCACATCCCCGCAAGTTGGATTTTTGTAATAAACTTTTAAAATATTCTTACCAGATAATTCTTTGAAATTGCGTTTATGACGATAATGATCTAATATAACCTGACGATAAATATGATCCAGCATGACAAGTATTCACCTTCTTCCTGATAACCATTATTTTTCTCACATCATTTTGACACTTTTTTTACTTTATCCGGATCTTTACGAATCCCCGTCACAACTTCAGGTGAACGGTCAAATCCGTGATTATTATAAGAATGACTAATTTTCCCTGTATAATCTTTATTATCCAGAAGGGAATCAATAAAGATAGTTACATCCTCAGGCTTTAAGTCCTTATACCAATTTCCTTGTGGATAGTTAATAACGACACACTTATCATGGCATCTACCATTACATCTTGTTCGTGTTGTATGAATCATATCGTCTAAGCCTCTTATAGATATTTCCATCCGTAACTCCTGGGTCAAGTCTTCTGCTCCAACACGATTACAACTGCTACCATTACAGATAAGAAGATGATGAATAGTGTTACTTAAATTCCATGTTGCCATATTAAACTCCTCCTCGATAAAAGTCCTAACGACGAATAATGTAATATCATTTAAAACAAAAAGTCGATTCCTTTAAATTTTTGGCTTAATCAAACTCTTTAAATAACTTTGCAGGAAGATGCTGACGGATACATTCTTCATCTTTATGAATACGACTTTGAAATGCTCCGTTTTGTCCAACATACTTGCCGGAATATGGAGGAGCCTCAAGATCAAGCTCAGCAAAGACAAGTTGACAAACCCTCCTTCCGAAAGTTAACTCAATGGGGACTTGATTTGCATTATATAATTCTAGAGTGATATTTCCTTCAAATCCGGGATCTACCCATCCTGCATTTTGAATGAAAAGCCCGAGCCTCCCGATTGAACTTCTTCCCTCTACAAATGCTGTTAGGTTATTTGGGAGCTTAATCCACTCAAGAGTCGTCCCAAGGATAAACCCATGGGGAGGAATAAGAATTTTATCTTCGTAAAACTCTTTGTACTCAGCAGCTTTTTCTAATGATAGATATGGAACTGATGTTTCATCAATAGCTAAAAAGTGGTTTCCTAAACGCAAGTCTACAGAAGCAGGTTGAAATTGTGTTTCAGTAATAGGAGTAATTTTTATCTCATTATCAAATAATCTCCTTTTTATTGATTGATTGGAAAGAATCATTTTCTAAATACCTCCTAGGTTAATGCGAGAGAGGAAAACAATCTACCCTTGCAAAACGTAATCATTACGATTTATAATGAATAAAAATAATCTACCATTTTTTTTGAATCTGAACAAGTTCTTCTAAAGATTTTGCAATGATATTCGAAAATTTTTTTGAATTGACTTAAAAAAGGGAGGAAAAATCATGAAAAAAATACCTGTTACAGTCTTAAGTGGTTACCTAGGAGCAGGAAAGACAACGATTTTAAATCACATTCTTCAAAATCGCGAGGGCATAAAGGTAGCTGTCATCGTGAATGACATGAGTGAAGTAAATATAGACGCGGAAACCATTAAGCAAGGTGGAGGATTAAAAAGAACAGAAGAAAAATTGGTTGAAATGTCAAATGGCTGTATTTGTTGTACTCTCAGAGAAGACTTGCTAATTGAGGTTGAAAAGCTAGCGTTAGAGGGGAACATCGATTACATTGTCATCGAGTCTACAGGAATAAGTGAGCCTGTTCCTGTTGCTCAAACCTTTTCATATATTGATGAGGAGCTGGGCATTGATCTTACCCGTTTTTGTAAGCTTGATACGATGGTTACTGTTGTTGATGCGAATCGCTTTTGGAAAGATTTTAGATCAGGAGATAGCCTTCTTGATCGAAAAGAAGCTCTAAGTGAGGAAGACAACCGTGAAATAGCAGATTTATTATTGGATCAAATTGAATTTTGTGATGTTCTCATTATTAATAAATGTGATCTTGTAAGTGAAGAAAAATTGAGGCATTTAGAAAAGGTGTTACGCAAACTTCAACCAGAAGCACGAATAACTCGAACAAGTAAAGGCAAGATTCAGCCAAAAGAGATTCTTAATACAAATCTTTTTGATTTTGATAAAGCTAGTGAATCTGCAGGGTGGATAAAAGAGCTGACAATGGGACATAAGGAACATCAGCCTGAAACGGAAGAGTATGGCATTACATCCTTTGTTTATAAAAGAAGACTACCATTTCATAGTGAACGATTTTATCAGCTCATGCATTCACTTTCTCAAAATATTGTTAGGGTAAAAGGAATTGCCTGGTGTGCAACTAGAAATGAATTAGCTCTTTCAGTCTCACAAGCCGGACCGTCCATCCAAATAGAACCGGTTGCTTATTGGGTGGCAACCATGTCAATTGTTGAACAAGATTATATTTTAAGTGAAAATCCTCATATAAAAGCTGAATGGGATCCTGAATTTGGTGATCGCATGACTCAATTGGTTTTTATCGGTACAGATATGAATGAAAAAGAGGTATCCAAACAATTAGACGCTTGTTTACTAACTGGTGATGAATTTGATTTAGATTGGAAGTTGTTTAAAGATCCATTTCATTGGGATATTCCGAATAGAGCATAATGAGCCATTGTAAAAGCTAGCCACAGCAAACTTCATTCGCCAAACAGCATAACCATACTTATTTGATAAGAAGGAAGGTTCTTATGCAAGCAAATGTAGAAATATATATCCTAGCTGGATTTTTAGGCAGTGGAAAATCAACTTTATTGAAAAATTTTTTGATAGAGGAGAAAGAAAAAAACCGTAAAGTGGCGGTTTTGATAAATGAATTAGGAGAGTTATCCGTAGATTCTGGTATTATAGGGACGGATGTATCTATTAGGGAGCTTTTAAATGGATGCATATGCTGTACGCTGAAGGATGAATTGGAGATTCAGCTTTTGATGCTTTATCAGCAGGAACAACCAGACGTCATCTATATTGAAGCAACTGGTGTTGCTCATCCGATTGAAATTTTGGATGCATGTATGTCACCTGTTATTGCCCCTCATGTTCATGTGAAGTCGATTATTAGTGTCGTAGACTCAAAAAGATGGCTTGATCGCAACCAATTAAATAATCAACTTCAAAAATTAATCGAAGACCAAGTTAAATATGGGGATATAATATTATTAAACAAATCAGACTGTATATCAGCAGTTGAACGAGCGTATATCCAAGAAGAAATCACAAAAATAAACACAAGAGCACAACAATTCTTTACCACTTTCGCAGATGTACCTCTGTCTAAACTTAGAAGTAGTCGAGAGGATATGGGAAATTCAGATAACGAAACCGTACATGTTCATCATCACTTACATATTCAAGCAATGACCTATCAATTTCATAAGATGTTATCAAAGGAACGGTTCGAGACGTGGCTAAACAGTCTTCCACCTACAATTTATCGAGTTAAAGGGTTTGTTCGCTTTAAGGAGAATCCACTTATTCATGTAGTCCAATATTCATATGGTGTTCCTTATCTATTTGGACAAAAAATTAATTTTCCGGAAAATTTAGTCCTAATTGGAAGTGGATTGGATAAAAAGCAGCTAATGATGGAGCTGTCTGAACTCGAAACACTTAGTGAATAGAAATGTGAAATAAATTATACAAAGTGAAGAATAGAGAGGTATTCTATTAAAAAAGCTACAAGAAGCATTTATGGTTTGAAACTTTTTAAATATAATAACCATATAAAAATAAACAAGTATGTGAGGACAAAAGGGATATCTAAATGGGGAAGCAATTATCCACTAAGATAACCCTTTTGTTATTTATATGTTATTTTCATCTCTTGATTTAGGAAATCCTTGATTTTTATCAGCTTTCTTAATCGAGGTTAGTTCCTCAGATGCCTCTGCTTGATATTGAAGAGAATGATTCACTCTTTTTGTCTGATAGGAATCCTTGATTACCCTTGTAATTAAATATCTATGAAAAAAAGCTTCAAATAAGGCTATACCAGCTGCAGTTATGAAAGAAACTAGAAAGAGAAAATTATTAGCATTCGTTACATTTGCAAGGTAAAACCACGTAAGCAATAATGCCAAGGCAAAATCTGAACATGTTGCAAGTAGGTTACTCGTTCTAGCTAGGAGTAATAAATCACCTAAAATATAGGATATGACTCCTAATAGTAGAGAAAGGGTAAAAATATGAACAAATGAATAATTAAAGGCTAAGCCAAGAACGATAAATAACAGAAATAATGTACCAATAAATTTAATAACAACTGCCTTAATGTGATCCATCTTCTTATCATTCCTTTTTAAATGATGATCTTAATTGACGAATTTAAGTTAATAATCAAGTTCTGCATTAGTAAATTCGAAAAAGGACCACAGAATGGTCCCCATATTTACTTATTTTTTTTTGAACTTTTGTTTTGTTTGTTAGGACCCTCATTGCTGAAAGCCGATTCTGTTTCATGATCATTTCTTAATTGTTCAATACTAGAATTTTGAATCCCTTTTTTCGCCAACTTTTTCACCTACTTTTCAAAACAGTTTCATTATCGCTCGTTAGTATCTCACAATTCATGAAATTAATACAAAATCATTCAGTTCGTTTATAATAGAATAAAATGACAAATTACCAATAAATTTGAGCGGTATACCGAAACGAGGAGTAAAAATGAAGATTGCTTTAATAACCGGAGCGAATAGTGGAATTGGGTTTTATACGTCAATTGAATTACTTAAGGCAGGATTTGTTGTCGTTGCAACAATGAGGGATATATCGAAACAAGAAGCATTAGTGAAGGAAGTTGAACTACTTGGGCTAAAAAAAGCATTATATATCCAACAGATGGATGTAACAAAAAAAGAAGAGATTATAAATGTAAAAAGCATGATAGAAGAGAAATTCGGTAGCTTAGATATTTTAATTAATAATGCAGGCTACTGTCAGGGAGGTTTGTTAGAAGAGATTACTTATGATGAATGGGAGGCACAGCAAAAGACTAATCTACTGGGAACATTGCAGGTTACGAAAGTATTCCTTCCATTATTAGAAAAGAAAACTTCCTCTCAAATCATAAATATGAGCAGTGTTAGTGGTTTTTTTGGCTTTCCAGGAATGTCGGCCTATACATCCTCAAAATTTGTAATTGAAGGATTAAGCGAAAGCTTGAGATTAGAGCTACTCCCTAAACAAATCTTTGTTACTCTTATTGAGCCTGCATCATATAAAACGAAAATTTGGCAAAAGGGATTAGAAAATATTACTGCCCAGGGAGATGACTTTAAACAAAATCTATTTAAATATGCAAAAGCATCGGCAAATAACGGATCTGACCCAATTGAAGTCGCTCTATTAGTTGTTAAAATTTGTCAAACGAATAAACCTAAATTTCGTTATCCAATTGGGAAAGGTGCAAGAACTTTAGCTTTTCTTAAAAGAGTGCTGCCTTGGTCGATCATTGAAAAAATCGTATTAAATCGATTACGCTAAAAAATAGAGGAGATTCATATGGAAAATTCAGCTGTCACTCTTTATACAAAAGATAACTGGGAAAAACTAAAATGGGAACATTTCCAGGAAGGTCAGTTAATGAAAAGCTATTTTTTACCACTCCTAAAAAATAATACAAATAACTTAATTAAGAATGTACATACTTCTTTAGGATTTGTTGCAATAGATGATATTTTATTACCTTATACAGTAAACGAAGAGGAATATGATAATTCCTATGTCTGTTCACCATATAATCATTACATAACATATTCAAAAGAAGAATTATCGATGCTAAATAACAAGTTACTGGAAGCAATTTTTCATTTTTTGCTAGGATTGATTTCTAAATTTGCGAAAAAAATCGAAATCAATAAGGTTGTGTATATAAATAACTGGCTTATTTCAACAAATTTATCTCCAAGCCTTTCAAAGGAACAATTAGAATCGATCAAAAACACGATGCTAGCTAATTATCCTGATTACTTAATTGGTTTTCGTTCAATTAATGAAGGATTATACCCAAAAATGAAGGTGGACTTAGAAGCATTGCAATTTCAGTTGCTCCCGAGCCGCTTTGTTTACATTTCTAGGCCAGAGGAGATATTAAATGCTACTAAAAAAGTACGAAATACATTAAATCGAGATAAAAAATTACTAGATAAAAATGAATTTGACATCATACAACATGACGATTTTACAAAGGAAGATTTAATCCGTGCAAAACAATTATACGATAAATTATATTTAGAAAAATATTCTTATAACAATCCACAATTTACGGAAGACTTTATCCTTTCGACACATGCTGGTCGTGCATTAACATACGTAGGTTTAAAAAAAGACGGGGTATTAGAAGGAGTATTTGGATCGAAAATCTTTCAAAATATGATGGCAAATCCTGTCCTTGGCTATAATACTGATTTACCTAAAGAAAAAGGGCTATACAGAATCCTACGCTATTTAGCAGTCCAAGAATCGATAAACAATCAGCGGCTCTATCATCAAAGTGCTGGTGTTGGAAGGTTCAAATATGATAGGGGAGCAAAAGGCTATCCGGAATTTACAGCGATTTATATTGAGCATTTAGCAAAACGAAAACAATATTTTTGGAAATCCTTATGTTATTTATTGAATCGCTTTGCAATTAAAATCGTTGATAAAAAGAAATTATAAAGTAAAAAAAACGCAGTGAATCACTGTAAAACGATTCCTGCGTTTTTTATTAAATTTGGGCGATATTCATTAACGAAGGAATAAGCAAGCTTCCCCATCCCATCGTCAGGAGTGCCGCAAAAATCATTGCAAGAGTTGAAAATGTTCCTTCTTGTTCACCATATTCCATCGCTTTTGAAGTTCCAACTCCATGAGCACTCATACCTAATGCTAAGCCCTTTGCAATAGGAGACTTTATTGAGAGCCATTTAATTGCAAACGGCCCGATAATTCCGCCAATAACACCTGTCAAAATAACAAAAATTGTTGTAAGTGTTGGTAAGCCCCCAATTTCCTTCGATACTTCAATCGCAATTGGTGTTGTTATTGACCTCGGGATGATGCTAATTAGAAAATTTGGCGTTAATTTAAAAAGAATTGATAATGCCATTGACGAGAAGATCGCAACCAATGTCCCAACTGTAATACTTATCACGATATTTCCAATATATTTTTTAACTAAAGAAAAATGCTTATAAATCGGAATCGCAAACGCAACTGTTGCAGGTCCAAGCAAATGTGTAATACCCTTTGTAGCTTGAAGATAATAATCTGCATGTATATGAAACAGTGTAATAAAGGCAATAAGAATAATTGGACAAACTAACAAAGGATTAAGCAAGGGAAATGACCATTTTTTATAGCAGAATTTACTTATTTTATATATGACGAATGTCAATAATGTATACAAAATATAATTCATTTTGAAACACTGCCTTTTCTCGTCTGAATATAATCTGCTATATATGCAGTTACCGCCATGACAATAAAGGTACTTAAGCCAATTAATAAAATCGATTCTAACCCTTGTAAACTTAAGATTTCATCATAATTAACGATCCCAACAGCAGAAGGGATAAAGAATAACAACAATTCTGCTAATAGCCAATTTCCTCCTTTTTCAATCCACTCTAGCTTTACAATTCGTAAAAATAAGCATAATAGTAGGATAACAAGCCCAATCATTGAAGCTGGGATTGGGATATCTAGAAACTGCTTAATTGCAATTCCAAGGAAAAGAAAAACATGTATAAAAATGATTTGTAAGATAATCGTAATGATGTTCATTGATTATAACCATCCTTCATAAGAAGAAGCTAACGTTATACTTCTTAATTGATAATGATCATATTACTACGCATTCGATTATTCGTAAAATATATAATAATTATCACAAGTATAACCTTTGGTTATAATCATTTAGAAACAAAAAAATCAATAAATGTTCGAGCTGCATAAGATATATATTTATGTTTTTTTGTAATAACCGCTAGATTCCAAGGTGTAATAGGGTGTAAATTTATGATTTTCACCTGTTTATTTTCGACTCTATTACATATCGATTCCGGTAATATCGTTACACCTAAATTTGCACCAACCATTTCAACCATAAAATCCCATTGTGAGCTTTTAAATAATATTTTCGGCTCAAAGCCTTCTTGAATACATCTTTCCCACATAATGTCGTGAAGAGCGAAATCCTCGTGATAGAAAATAAATTCTTCATCCATTAATTCACTTAATTGAATTGTTTCACGACTCGCTAAAGGATGTTCATGATGTATTAATAACTTCATTTCATCTTCAACGATTGGGTATATATTAAATTCCTCTTCATCAACAGGTAAAACGGCGACACCTAATTCAAATTCTCCCTCCTCAACACTTTTTACAACCTTTGCGCCACCATATTCGGTTATCGTAATCGAAATATTTGGATAGACTCTATGGAACTCTGCCATAACACTCGGAAAGTACAAGCTTCCAATAATCGGTGGTAAGCCTATTCGAATCGATCCACGCTTCAAGCTTGTCAAATCATTTAAGGTTGTTGATAGCTCCTCAATTTGTGAAAGAATCTTTTGGGCATATTCCATAACGATGACTCCACCATCCGTTAATTCACTTGTTTTATTAGAACGAATAATTAATGTCATATCGAGCTCTTCCTCAAGACTTTTTATCATCTTACTTAATGCTGGCTGTGATATATGTAATGATTCAGCTGCCTTTGTCATACTTTTATGCTTCACAACTTCAAGAAAATAGGTTAATTGTCTCAATTCCATAATCTCACCTCTACTTTTCGTTTATTATAGCAATAAATATACAACCTGAGAAAAACATCCGATTATAGCTACCCAATAACAATGTTTTTTAGAATTTATTTGATGATTTTCACTTTTCTATAGAGAAAATTAGTTTATTTAGCAAATGTATAGTAAAATAGAGGAATGGTTTAAATTGTTTTACAAAAATTTTCTAGGGGGAACGTGTATGTTAACAAAAATAAGAAAAGTGAAACTTGAAACTTCCGGTAAAAATCCAAATTACCGAGTCGTCCTTGAATCTCCTGAAGGAAAAGAATTGTATATTCATTTTGATTATACATATAAAACAAAAACATTTTGGCCGTTAGAAGTCAATTACGATGGTAAGAAAAGAGGCGCAAAACTCGCCTGGTATACAAATGATATTGAAAAAATGACAGTAGCCGTCTTTTTAGAAAGAATCGCCAAGAAAATCAATAAAAAATACGGTTATATGTTAAAAGCATAATTGAAATCATTGTATGAAAATGAGAAAATTTATCTTTCCTTATTCTTTTTTGAAGATCATTTTTCTTAGAACTTTATAAATTAATCTCTTTATCCAATAACGATAGAGAGATTGTTTGTTCAATCATGTTCTTCCTATAACACTTGCTCTATATAAACAAATTTCTAAAGTTCCTACTATGAAAACTACATAAATTCAACACTAATTTCTCCAAAAATAAACTGTCGCAAATCTCATCTACCTTTTTAATCAACATCTTTTGAAGAAGCTTTAATTTATAACCTATAAATGTAACAGCTTTTGCCTCTTCCTTTTCAAAATTCAACTTTACCGAATGATATTTCAGATATTGTAGATACTAAAAACATCATTAAATAAAGGAGAAATAGCAAATGACAGAAAAAAATCGCCTTTCAGATCAAAATATTGATAGAACTTCAATAAAAAATCATCTAGCAAACGATAATGCATTTAGTGATAAAGGCTTACAAAACGCAGAAAAAACAAATAAAGCGGCCGGAAAGCGAAAATCGTGAAATAAACGAAAATTGTTCAAAGCAACTTTTTATTTGATTCGTGACTTTAATGGTGGAAAGAGTTATTATTATTTAATAATAGACTAGTAGCTTAATCTAATAGAGCTCTTAACAACCAGGGAGGAACATACGATGACTATGAAAAAAGCTTTAACAATTGCCGGATCCGATACTAGTGGTGGTGCAGGTATACAGGCTGATTTAAAAACATTCCAGGAGCTTGGAGTTTATGGGATGACATCGTTAACTGTTATTGCAACGATGGACCCAAAAAACAGCTGGCATCATAATGTATTTCCAATTTCTATTGATGCATTAGAAGCACAATTAGATACAGCACTTTCAGTAGGAATCGACGCTGTCAAAACAGGTATGCTTGGAACAGTCGAAACGATTGAGGTAGCAGCTAAAAGAATTAAAGAATCAGGGATAAATAATGTCGTAATTGACCCTGTAATGGTTTGTAAAGGTGAGGATGAAGTACTCAATCCTGAAACTGCAGATGCACTTCGTGAAGTCATGGTGCCAATTGCAACAGTTGTTACACCAAACCTTTTTGAAGCTAGTCAGCTAGCTAAAACAAGTCCAATTAAAACAATCGATGATATGAAAAATGCAGCAGTAAAAATAAATGAACTCGGTGCAAAATTTGTTATTATTAAAGGTGGAAGTAAACTACAGCACGATAAAGCAGTTGATTTACTTTTTGATGGTAACGAATTTACTTTATATGAAAATGAAAAAATCGATACGACTTATATTCATGGAGCAGGTTGTACATTCTCTGCTGCTATAACTGCTGAATTAGCAAAAGGAAAATCTGTTCTTGAGGCAATTGAAGTTGCAAAACAATTTATTACAGAAGCGATTCGTCACGGATGGAAGCTAAATGAATATGTAGGACCAACAATGCATGGTGCTTATCGTTTATATGGCGCTGGACGATTAGAATCAGAACAGCTAAATAAATAAGTCTTGAAAGGAGCCAAATTGGTTCCTTTTTCTTTTACTATATTAACGAAAATAATACATGATATCGAAATGAACAATAGAAACTATATAAAAACAGATATTCAATAAGATAAAAGGAAGATTTGCATGAATGAGCAGTTAATTTCTTATTACAACAAAGCGATTAAGCGAACGAAGGAAATGGCTTATCAGGATATATTTCATTATTTTGCAACGATGGAAGCAATCCCGACTTATGAGCAATATTTACGTGAAAGACGACAATATTTGGAGCAAATTTGGTTGAACGCATGGTTAAATTCAACAGTTAGTCATGTGTCTTACTCTGAGAAGAAAAGTTATTTATCGGCAAAAGGTTATGAGGTTGAAGGGATAAGCAAAAAGATAATTAACCAGATGTTTCGTAACGAACTAAGAGAAGTCAAACCATTTGATCTATTTAATTGGCTAGATGAGGAGTTTGTAAACAAACAGCAAAAATGGAATGAAAAATATAAAGAGGCCCGGAAATCATATATTGCTCAACAAAAGGCAAATAAGCAAAAGGAGTTAGAGCGTTCGTTTTATTTATCATTCCAAAATACAATTGAACAAATTGTTAAGGAAAAGTATGAGGAGTTATATCTCTATGTTCGATTCTTACTTGGCAGCAGGCTTGCAATCGAAATTGAGCAAAAAGGAATCCTTCTCCCAACAGAATGGATAACCTTTTCCGAATATTTAGATGAAGAATTCGCCTTTTCGGAAAGGAATTATCGATACTCTCATCATCTTTCTGAAAAATATGAAAGCATCATTACAAACGATATCATCGATTTCGGACCAAATTGGTTAAAAGAACAGCTCCCTAATCATATATTCTCGGAATACAAAACGACATTTCACCATGATTTATCTGATCATATTTTAAAACAATATTCGTTCGATTTATTCGTAGATGTTAGTCTAGAGTTATTTGATGATTTATTAGAGGAATATGTACAGGATCTTATAAAACTAATTGATATTCCATTTGAAATCGAAACACATAAACAAATACTAAAAGCAGATCAAAAGGAAAGAGATAGAAAAGAACTCGAGGAACAAGAAGCGATTAAACGCCAAAAAGAAGCAGAAGCAAAAATGATTGATGATATCTTTGGACGAGAATATTCCCCACCTGCAGGTCGAAATATTCAATACATTCTTCATGTAGGGGAAACGAACACCGGAAAAACATATCAGGCGATTAAACGAATGAAATCTGCCAATAGTGGGATTTATTTAGCTCCTTTACGATTATTAGCATTAGAAATATATGAATCGTTAAATGAAGACGGAATCCCTTGCTCCTTAAAAACTGGTGAAGAAGAAAAAACGGTCGAAAATGCTTCACATCTTTCATGCACAGTTGAAATGTTCCGTGAAAAAGATTATTACGATATTATTGTCATCGATGAAGCCCAAATGCTTGCAGATAGGACAAGAGGATTTTCGTGGTATCGAGCGATAACAAAAGCCAACGCAAAGGAAGTTCATATTATTTGTAGCTTTAATGCCAAGCAAATGATCTTAGAACTACTAGGAGACTCTCACATTGAAGTACATGAATATGTAAGAGAAACACCACTTGAGGTTGAATCAGCTACATTTAAGTTAGGACATACAAGGAAAGGTGATGCATTAGTCTGCTTTTCGCGGAAGCGAGTACTAGAAACAGCTTCTGATTTACAACGAAATGGTAAACAAGTAAGTATGATATATGGGAGTATGCCTCCAGAAACACGAAAAAAGCAGATGCAGCGGTTTATTAACGGTGAGACAACGGTAATCGTTGCAACAGATGCAATAGGAATGGGGTTAAATCTCCCTATTCGCAGAATTGTTTTTCTAGAAAATGATAAATTTGACGGTACGAAAAGGAGATTTTTAAGCTCTCAGGAAGTAAAACAAATCGCAGGTCGCGCCGGAAGAAAAGGAATTTATAATATTGGTAAGGTTGCATTCACAAATCATCATAAAATGATGACACGACTTTTACAACAAGAAGATGAACCGCTACAAGGATTCGCCATAGCACCTACAACATCAGTTCTTGAAAGATTCCAAAAATATTCACGAAAGCTAGGACTGTTTTTTTACCTATGGGATAAATATAAAAATCCATATGGTACAAAAAAGGCATCATTATCAGAAGAAAAGTTATTATACGAAATGATCGAGGATTCGATTATTGAGGCAAAATTATCCGTTCATGAGCTATACAATTTTTTACACTTACCTTTCTCATCTAATGAACCGACGTTGAGAGAGCAGTGGAAGCAAAAGCTTGAGGCGATCGTCGAAGGAACTGAGCTACCTGACCCTATTATAAAGGAATCAGGACTTGAAGAACTTGAGCTTTCATATAAATCTGTTGGCCTCCATTTATTATTTTTGTATAAACTTGAAAAAAGAACCGAAGCACATTATTGGGAAAGAATTCGAGAAGAGCTAAGTGATAAAATTCATGAAAAGTTAAAAACTGGAGTAGAAGTAAAAAAACGAACATGTATCGTTTGTCATAATCCATTACCTCGTCGCTTTAAATTTCAAATATGTGATGAGTGCCATCGTCAAAAACGAACAAGCAAACGAAATGGTAAAGAAATAAAATCTAATGTTCAAGGCCAGAATAGAATGTCACTAAAAGGTAAAAATAAGAGAAAATAATTTAAGGAGTTTTTCTCTAATGGGTAAACATTTAACATCTGCTGAAATAGGAAAGCTTTGGGTAACGTATATTGGGAATACGTTATCAAGACCCATCCTAACTTATTATTTGAAGAATACAGATGATCCAGATATTAAAAAGATCGTCAGTGACGCCTTATCATTATGTAAACAAATTATTCAAACGATTGAGAAGGTGCTTAAAGAAGAAAAGTATCCAATTCCAATTGGATATACGGATGCTGATGTTAACTTGGAAGCTCCTAGATTATTCGCAGACGATTTTTACCTCTTTTATTTAAGATACACTGGTAAGGCCGGAATGAGCATTTATGCAATGGCTATTCCTTTAGTTACACGAGAAGATTTACGAAATTTTTATATTGATACATTAAATTCAACAATGCAGCTTATTGTGGAAATTGATAGTGTCTTAATGAATAAAGGACTTTTATCGAAACCACCAGTTATTCCAGTAATGGAAAAAGTCGATTTTATTAAAAAGCAAAATTATTTAAATGGATTTTTTGGCAATGTGCGTTCCCTACATGCATTAGAAATTGCCCATCTTTATGATAACCTTGATAGTAATGTAGCCAGTAGAGCATTACTTATTGGATTTAGTCAGGTAGCAGAAAGCGAAAAGGTCCGTCAGTATTTACAGAGAGGAAAAGAAATAACATCTAAACATATTAAGCATAGCTCTGAACAACTTCATAAGGACAATTTACCATCACCACCGATTTTAGACCATTTAGTAACGACATCAACCATTTCACCATTTTCAGATAAGCTCATGCTAAGTCATAAAATTGATATGTTTTCGATGAAAATTAGAACATATGCAAATGCTTTATCATTAAATGGCAGACGAGATATAGGTGCTATGTATGGTCGTTTTATAATGGATATTGGCAAATATGTCGAGGATGGAGCAAATATAATGATTGACCAAGGCTGGATGGAGCAACCACCAAAAGCTGCAAACCGTGAGTCATTAAGCAAAGATTAAAAGTGGATGTAGCTTTGAAGTTTAAAAAGTACGTTTAGTCTTTATACCCATTAAATAACAATTGTCACAAGGAAGTCGAACGTATATGGGGTTGTCTTTATTTATTGACAATAATTACGCATGTTTAAATAAAGTTTAAAGATTTTTCTTCCTAAAAGTAGCATGTTCGAGGTTCAGGTTACTTCGTACATGCTACTTTTTATATTCACCTTACTAGACCGCTTAATGTTATTTAAAGCCAATGCCATATGGAAATACCGTATTTAGAAATCGACTTTCAAATACCACCAGATCTTTAATTAGAATGTGATTTAAATCACAGAGTTTCCAAACGAAATTTTATACAATAAAACCATCATTAAAGAAAGACATTAAGGGCAAACAAACATGTGAAACATTGAGCAAAATGGAGGTTATATGATGGTTAAGCAAAGGCTAGTTATGATCGGAAACGGTATGGCAGGTGTTAGGACAATTGAAGAAATCCTTAAGATACGTCGAGAGCAATTTGATATCACAATATTCGGTAAGGAGCCACATCCAAATTATAACCGCATCCAATTATCGACTGTTTTACAAGGTGATACGACGATAAACGATATTATATTGAATGATTGGAATTGGTATAAGGAAAATAACATTACACTATTTACAGGAGAGGAAATTGTTCAAATAGATGCTGAAAGAAAAATTGTCATTTCCGATCTTGGCCGTGAAACAGTCTTTGACAAATTAATTTTTGCAACAGGCTCTTCACCATTTATATTACCGATACCTGGAGCTGAAAAAAACGGAGTTACTGGTTTTCGGGATATACAAGACTGTGAAACTATGATTCAAGTCGCGAAAACGAAAAAAAGAGCAGTTGTCATCGGTGGCGGTCTACTAGGTCTTGAAGCTGCAAGGGGGTTATTAAACCTCGGTATGGAAGTGGATGTCGTACATCTATTGGAAACTTTAATGGAAAAACAGCTTGATGAGACAGCTTCTAACATGCTTGAAAAGGAACTTTCACGTCAAGGTATGAATTTCCTTAAAGGAAAACAAACAGCTGAAATTACCGGTAATGACCGAGTAGAAGGTGTTCGCTTTACTGATGGCACGGAGGTAACTGCAGATCTAGTCGTAATGGCAGTTGGGATTGTCCCAAGTATTAAACTAGCAAAAGAGTGTGGAATCTATACGAATCGTGGAATTGTCGTAAATGATTTTATGGAAACATCTATTAAGAATATCTTTGCAGTAGGAGAATGTGCTGAACACCGAGAAATTGTATACGGCTTAGTCGCACCATTATACGAACAAGCAAAAGTATTAGCTAACAAAATATGTGGAGTAAATAATACGAAACGTTACGAAGGCTCTTTTACTGGAACGCAATTAAAGGTAGCAGACGTCAACTTATATTCTGCAGGGGAAATTTTTGAGGATAACACAACAAAAGCAATAAAAGTTCACAATGAATTTGATGGAATATACAAAAAAGTCCTCATCCGTGACAAGCATATTGTCGGGATTGTCCTATATGGAAATACAGATGATAGTACACGGCTATTTAGAATGATGATAAAACAAGAAGATATTCATGATATGACGAATATTGCCTTCCTTCAAGCTGAAGGAGCGAAAGCGGAAGCCACCGATGTATCATCAATGCATGACGATGAACTAATATGTGGATGTAATGGTGTAACAAAGGGCACTATTGTCTCTGCCATTCATTCACATGGATTAACATCAGTTGCTGAGGTAGGAAACTGTACAAATGCTGGACGCTCATGTGGTCGTTGTAAACCACTAATCAGTACCATTCTTGAACACACACTAGGTGAACAATTTGATAGTTCAGCACTAAAGGAAACGATTTGTAGCTGTACTACTTATAGTCGTGAAGAGATCATTGCAGAAATTCGTGATAAGAGATTAACAAATGTAAAGGAAGTCATGCACGTACTTGGCTGGAATCAGATTGAAGGCTGTTCAAAATGTCGCCCAGCACTAAATTACTATTTAGGAATGATTTATCCAGACTATCATGATGACAGAGATTCTCGTCTTGTAAACGAGAAAATACATGCGAATATCCAGAAGGATGGAACGTTCACAGTTGTTCCAAGAATGTATGGTGGTGTTACAAATGCAGAGGATCTTCGTAAAATTGCTAATGTAGCAGAAAAATACGAAATTCCACTAGTGAAGCTTACCGGTGGACAGCGGATTGCGTTAATGGGTGTAAACAAAGAGGATCTACCAAATATTTGGCAGGAATTAGGTATGCCTTCTGGCTATGCATATGGGAAGACGCTCCGTACTGTAAAAACATGTGTTGGATCTCGATTCTGCCGCTACGGGACCCAAGATTCAATGGGATTGGGAATAGAGCTAGAAAAAAGATTTGAACGGTTAGATACACCACATAAAGTTAAAATGGGTGTGTCAGCTTGTCCAAGGAATTGTGCAGAATCAGGAATTAAAGATGTTGGGATTGTTGGAATTGATGGAGGCTGGGAAATTTACGTAGGTGGTAATGGCGGAACAGATTTAAGAGCGGGTGAGTTGCTCGTAACAGTGAAATCTAAAGAAGATGTATATAAGATTGTAGGTGCATATCTTCAATATTATCGTGAAACTGCCACTTATCTTGAACGTACCTCAAAGTGGATAGAGCGTCTTGGCTTGAATCATATAAAAGACATTTTAGCAAATGAGAATATGGTCAAAGGTTTAAATACACGACTTAACAAGACACTAGAGCGGTACAATGATCCATGGAGTCTTGCAATAGTAAATCCAACAATCCGTGAGAGCTATTATGCAAAACAAACAGTAAACGTACCAGCTGAATAAAGGAGGGAGTTTTATGAGCAACCTAAAAACAAAGGTGGAGATCGGATCATATTCAAAACTGCCGACAGGTGTTGGACAGACGTTTCAAATAAATGAGGCGGAAATCGTATTATTTAAGTTATCAAACGGTGATGTAAGAGCGCTCGAAAACAAAAGTCCCCATCCAAAAGGTGGCACGCTTTCAGATGGACTTGTAAGTGGAGAATTTGTCTACTGCCCTGTCTATGATTTGAAAATATCACTAATCGATGGATGTGTCCAACCACCTGATGAAGGGTCTGTTAAAACGTATAGCATAAGTATTGAAGACGATATTGTTTCAATTACGATATAAGTAAATAGGATTGAAGAAAATGCAAGGGAGCGAATAATTTGCTCCCTTCTTATGTTAACCATTATGGATAAAAGGAGATAAGAAAATGAGTCAAGGGAAGGTGTATTTGGTAGGAGCTGGACCAGGAGATGAAACTCTCATTACGCTTAAAGGAAAAAATGTCTTAGAAAAGGCAGATGTCATCCTCTATGACCGTCTCATAAATCCCATGCTTTTACAATATGCTACAGATAGATGTGAGTTTATATATTGTGGAAAGTTACCTGATAGACATATATTGCGCCAGGAAAAAATAAATCAATTACTTGTTCACTTTGCCAACCTTGGTAAAATTGTCGTTCGTCTAAAAGGTGGAGATCCTAGTGTATTTGGTCGAGTTGGAGAAGAGGCTTACGAATTAGCATCACATAATATTTCTTTTGAAATTGTTCCTGGAATTACTTCAGGTATTGCAGCACCTAGCTATTCAGGAATTCCTGTGACTCATCGTGAATATGGGGAAAGCTTTGCGCTTATTACAGCACATAATAAATCAAGTACTGGTAAACCAAAAATTGATTGGAAGTCACTAAGTAATGGAATTGATACGATTGCCTTTTACATGGGGATCGCAAATTTACCTTATATTTGTGAAAGCCTACTAAAACATGGAAAACCTGCAGATACACCCGTAATATTGATTCAATGGGGAACGATGGGGAAACAAAAAACATTACAAGGAACATTAGCGACAATTGCAAAAAAAGCAGAGAAAGCAGACATTAGTAATCCTGCAATAACATTAGTTGGCAATATAATTGAATTAAGAGAAAAAATTAACTGGTTTGAAAAAGAACCACTGTTTGGTAGACAAATATTACTTGCTCAATCAAGTATATATAGAAATAAGCTTGCTGCTCAGCTAAGAGAGCTTGGAGCTGATGTCGTAGAAATACCAAAACTAAAAAAAATAAGTGAGATGACTAAGATAAAACAAACAATTTTGTCTAAGATTGAGAAATATGAAACATTTATCTTCACTTCACTTGAAGCGACCGAACAATTTTTTCTTGATCTGCTTTTGGAAAAAATCGATATCCGATCAATTAAAGCAAGATTTTATAGCATAAACGAGGAAGTATTAGTTGAATTAACGAAAAGAGGATTTACAGCTACAGGGCTGGATAGGATAAATAGTCATGAAAATATGTTAATCATTGGAGAGAACAAGGATGCTATAAATGGTGAATTATATGCAACACATCGAGTTGCAATAGATAGCCGATTTGACCAAATATATAGAAGATTGGTTGAAGAGACTAATTATGACACCATTATCTTTCCAACTCATTTATCTGTTAACCTATTCAATGATTACGTAAACACATTATTAAATTGCGGGGACTCATTCTACAACGAAAAACAAGTTATCAGTATAGGGGACGAGACATTTATAGAAGCAAAACGAAATAATATTTCTTCAAAAAGAATACCTAATAACATTAATATAAATGTTCTACAAGAATATTTTATTAATCATACAGAAACTAAATAAAATAGTGGGTGCTTTTCTTTATTAAGTTCTTTTACGACGTATTGAAAACACCCGCTCGACACCTTTTAAATGCTTGAATTTATTAATTAATGCCTTATGCACAAGGAATCATCCATGTAGCAGCTATTTTGAACCCGCTTGCAATATTTCTTTATTTTTGTGGCATTTGCTACAATTTCCTCAACTGAGCGGTACTGTTTATTTTGCCGAGAAATAACCGCAATGGAAATCGCAACAAGAGGAATTTTTTCTACCTTACCTAATCTGTTTTCGGCGGTAATAAACCCTTGTGAAAAATGCTCTTCTGTATAGAAATGACGAATCAGCTTATCAAAATCCTGGATGATCTGTTCACAAACATTTTGATATGAATGGTTATATAATATAGCAAGAAAATCATCCCCACCGATATGACCAAGAAAATCAGAAGTACCGTTTAAATGATGCTTTAAAAGTGCTGCAGTTTCTTGAATCATTTGATCGCCTTTTGAAAATCCATAGATATCGTTATATGTCTTAAAATGATCTAAATCAATATATAGGACAGAGAACACAGTTTCCTTTAATGCTTCATGTAATTTTTCATTTATAATTTGGTTCCCCGGTAGCCCAGTAAGTGGATTCATATAGGTTGCTATTTTTGATTGAACCTTTGCTAATGTTATTAAAAGCGTACGAATACTAACAACTCCATGATAATATCCATCTTTCGTAACGATTATATAATCATAAAGTTGCTCTTCTTTTCTCTTCATCGCTCGTTCACTTACGTCAGTAATTGATTGGTAATAATCAACACATAATATATTTGAATTCATTAATAAGCGTACTGTTCTCCCCATGTAAAGATTATAACCGTATAATGTACCGAGTTTTTGATAGAAGCTCGTTCTTGTAATAAGAGCAATCGGTATTTCATTTTCTGTAACAACTATTCCTTGTGTACTGGAATCCTCTGTAAATAGTTGGTCAACAATTTGATTCGATGTGGAAGCATTCACCTTTGGAACAATTTCAGAAATCTCTCCAATGAATATATTCATCTTAATCTCCTTGTGATACTCGATTATAAAAAGATTTTTATAAAAAACAATATTCTAGTTATTTTTAGATAGGTTAGATCTAACACACAGAGAAAAACTACTTTTTCTTTATACTTACGTGCATTTTAATGTTTCATAGCAGTGATAAAAAACTAGTAACAAATCAATCCTTTTGCTTGCTTTTTCTCACAAATCAATTTTACCGATTATTGTATTATTATGGAATTATTTTTTATTATTAATTTTAATCTACAAATATAAAGGAAATATTAACCATATGTAAATCTTACCATGAATTGTCGACAAAAGCTTTTTAAAGATTTTTAAATAAATATAAAAATCATTGTAAATTATATAAATTAAAGATATAGTTTTATGGATACTCAAAAAGGAAGTGTTCCGATGATTAAAATTGAAAAACCGCAAGCAGACGTCGCTATTTTTAAAAGAAAACAGCAACAAACTGAAAATGAACCCGTTATACCATCTATTCAAGGATTTATCGATCTTCATAAAATTCCTAGAGATAAAGGAGGAATCATCTTATTTTTTAATCGGTACGATGAATTATTATTTGTCGGTAAGGCTAGAAAACTGAGACAACGAGTTAAAAAACATTTGGAGGATAACGTTTCACCTTTAAAGGAACATAGAGGAGACATACATAAAATTGAAGTTAGTATTGTTGAAGATCCAATGGAACGAGAAATTTACGAGACATATTTGATTAACAAATTACATGCAAAATATAATGCAGATAAGGTATTTTATAAGTAATTGTTAACATAAAATCTCATAAAGGATTAGCATTATACCCATTACATAAATTACCATATCATTCAAATAAGCTTTCATGATATAGTATTAATGTAATAGCTGATGGTAAGGATTCAAAACTTACATTGTACTATTAGTGGAATACAAACATACTTTACTCATCATCATACATACCGTGCTAGATGGGGAGCTGGCGGTGCCCTTTTACCCGCAATCCGCCTTAGCGGGGTTGAATTCCTTTTCAGCGGTATGGTTTAGGTAAGGATTGCCTTTAGAAAAGCAGTGATGACAGTTGGGGTCCGCGCAACAGAAGTCTATGAACCTGGTCAGGCCTGGAAGGGAGCAGCCATAAGTAGAACAATCTGTGTGCCGCTGGGTAGCCCTGATCGAGCCGGCTCCTAAAGTAACACTTATCTATCCATATCAATGTAAGGTGCACGGTTTAAAATATTTTGGGGCCTTAGCTCAGCTGGGAGAGCGCCTGCTTTGCACGCAGGAGGTCAGCGGTTCGATCCCGCTAGGCTCCATACATACTTATAAAAAACTACGAGGCATATTTTTGAATCGTAGTTTTTTTGCTATTTTAGGCTTTTTGTTCTTTTTTTCATTGCTAAATTAAAGAGAGCAATAAACCGAAATTTCTCTTAGGTTTTAGGCTTGCATTATTTTCTTCAAATTCAAACAGACACTTATCAGTTTATTATCAAATAAAAAGTACTGTTATTTATTCTTGAGTTTATTACAATAAATGTATACGATTCTTTTTATACACGTTATAATGATAGCGATTACATTGGAATATAGTTAAAATAAGGTAATAGTATTTTAAATTTATAGTGTTCTTCTCACTTAAAGGGGGATAAAGAAATGAACTTAGCAGATATACATTATCTTGCACAAAAGATGAAAGAAACGATTCAAAGAGTTGTCATCGGAAAAGATGAACAAATCAACCATTTACTCATTGCACTAATCTCATCAGGGCATGTGCTTTTAGAGGACGTTCCAGGAACAGGGAAGACATTGCTAGCAAAAACATTAGCAAAGTCGTTGTCATGCAGCTTTAATCGGATTCAATTTACACCAGATTTGCTACCAACTGATATAACAGGAATGAATTTTTATAATCAGAAGGAGGGGGTATTTGAATTTAGACCTGGCGCTATTTTTTCAAATATTGTCCTTGCAGATGAATTAAATCGCGCAACTCCTCGAACACAATCAAGCTTACTTGAATGTATGGAAGAACGACAAACAACAATAGATGGACATACATATCAATTAAGACGCCCCTTCATGGTCATCGCAACACAAAATCCAGTAGAAAACCACGGAACCTTCCCATTACCTGAGGCTCAGCTCGATCGTTTTTTACTAAAGATTCAATTAGGGTATCCAACGAAAGAAGAGGGATTACATATATTAAAACGATTTAAGAATGTGAATCCATTAGAAGATATCGATTCTATCGCAAGCACAGAGGAAATACTTGCTGCACAAGACTTATATTCTAGTATTTATGTCAGTGATGATGTTCTTTTATATATTATGAATATTGTCGAAATGACTAGAGCACATTCCGCAGTCGAATTAGGTGTAAGCCCTCGTGGAAGTCAAGCATTATTAAAGGCAATTCAAGTATTAGCGATATTAAAAGGAAGAGATTATGTTAGTCCAGATGATGTGAAAGAAATGGTGAAACCAGTTCTAGGTCATCGGTTACTTTTGAAGTCTGTAATAAGAGCTAAATTTACTAAAGTTGAGAGTATATTAGACGAAATTATTAGTTCTGTGCCAGTTCCAACAGAAAAAGCTCTCACGAAAGGTGTCCATCAGTAAATATGAGTATCTCCTGGTTTATCATTATTACTTGTTTAATCGCATTAATTCAAAGCATTATTTTCAATAAGTGGGGGTTATCAAGGGTCAAATATCAACGGTTCTTTAATAAAGAAGCAGTGTTTGCTGGTGAAGAAATTGAAATGATTGACCAAATTTCAAATCATAAATTACTTCCAATTCCATGGCTTAGATTAGAATCAAAGATTGATAAGCAATTACAATTTTTAAAGAAACAGGATCAAGAAATTGAAATTCATAGTGAAGAGTTTCATCGAACTTTATTTAGTCTTTTACCGTTTCAAAAAATAACAAGAAGGCATAGGGTACGTTGTAATAAACGAGGATATTATGAGCTTAAATCTGTTTCTTTGACAATTGGTGATGTCCTTGGTCTTGGGGAATCCTTTCATCATGTCGATGCTGTAGCTACTGTAATTGTTTACCCTGAAATTATCCCAACTGATGACATTCCTTTACCTTCTCATAGCTGGCTTGGTGAAATTTCCGTTAGAAGGTGGATTATAGATGATCCATTTATTATAGCAGGTGTTAAAAAATACGCTTATGGTGACCCAATGAATAGTGTCAATTGGAAGGCAACTGCACGTACCAATAGTTTACAAGTGAATAAGCGAGATACGACTGCAGATCATGAGTTAATGATATATGTGAATTTTGACGAGTCAGAGGACATTTGGATGCCGATACAAAATATGGAACTTATCGAGAAGGCTATATCCTATGCAGCTTCTATTGCTCATTACAGTATTTCAAAAGGGATTCCAACTGGTTTTGCCTGTAATTCCTATTTGGTCGAGCCATTTCGAGAAAATCTTGATAGTAATATTAAAAAACCGATTCGAATTGAACCGAAAAATGGAACAGAGCAATTAACCTTTATATATGATACGATGGCTAAGCTTTGCATGGATAAAAGCATTAGTTTTAATCATTTATTAAAGGAGGAACTACATAATCGAACGAACAATGATATTCTTATCATTACATTCATCATGACGGAAAGCATGGAGGAATCAATTCGCATTCTTGAAACAGAAGGAAACAAAGTGGAAATCATGGTTGTTGATGAAGAGATAGAAGGTGAAAAAGATGAAAAATAATTTATATGGAATTTTGCAAAAGGGAAGTTATGCAGTAATTGAATTCATCCTAGTTTTCCCGGTACTAGTTCTTATGGGAATTTACACTGTTACGGATTATTTTTTGTTCTGGCTAGCAAGTTTACCTACATTCTTTAGTATTGGGTATTTATTTTCAATGCTATTTAATAACAAAATTAAAACACGGTTTATCTATATGGTTCTTATGATTATGATAAGCGTACTCACTTCGCTTCTATTTAGTGACCATTTCATTACGACCATTATTATTTCACTAGTCTATATATTCGTTTTATATCGCAGTAAAGCCTACTACGATAAATCATCTGAGGATTTACTGACCAATTTCACATTATGGGTCATTGGTCTTCCAGTGTATTTTTTTGCTTATTTTATTTATCGTTACTTCGAAGCACTTAATCCATTTCAAAATATCATCACATGGAGTGGGGTACTTTTCATCATCATTACATTATTTCTATCAAATCGTGGTACATTAAAAGCTTCCACCCTAGCGAAAAGTAAAAAAACAAAAGTATCTAAGACGATTAAGAGAAAAAATTATGTTTACATCATAATTATGTTTGGAATCATCTTGTTAGTAACAAACTTTGGTATTGTAAAATCTTTGTTCTATAAAACAATTTCATTATTTATCTCAGGGATTCTTTCATTTCTTTCTTTGTTTAATCATGAGAGCGAACCGATTCAAAAACGTCCCCAAGCTAATGAGCAACCTTTTCCTGTTTTAGAAGCTGGAGAACCTTCGACATTAGCAGTTATCCTTGAAAAGCTCATGTACATAGCCTTTTATATAATCGTAACGCTACTTATCATCGCTTTAATAATATATGGTGGAAGAAGGATAGGCCATATTATAAGAACCATTTATAAGTGGCTAATGAAACAAATTAGTAAATTTCTTAATTTAAGTGAACCATTTCCACCAGAATTCCTCGAGTATATTGATGAAAAGGAAAGTTTACTTGATTTAAATAAGCTTCAATCAAAAGTAAAAGAGAAAGTAAAAGGATTATTTCGTAATCGATTTTATCAGCAACCAAAATGGGAGGAACTATCCGATCATGAGAGGGTGAGATATGCATATAAGCAACTTGTTAAAAACCAAATCCTTCAAGGTTATCAATTTCAACCATCCAACACATCAACTGAAACATTAAACGATATCATTATGCGTGTCGAAAGCAAGAGACCTGAGTTAAATACCTTAATAAAAAGCTATAGTAAAGCTAGATATGGAAACAAACCATTAAGCTCTGATGAGGTAGAGATTGTTAAAGCATTATTCAACTCACATTTATAAATGAATGTTTAAGGCTGTCTAAACTCAATAGCTTTTCTGAGACAGCCTTTTGATTAAAGAATCAATTAATTACATAAACCCACGGAAAACGGCTAAAATACTTAACCCAAATCCAATTAAGGTGAGAAATGAAAAAATGACTAATTCTTTTTTCTCCTTGTTCCTTACTAGTCTTGGTACTTCCCAAGCAAAGATGAAAGCAAAAGTAAGAAATATGATAATGTATTTAAGCATTTTTAACCTCACAACAAAAAATTTTTATTTTCTTAATCCCACTCTTCTTAAATAAACCTCAGCATTGATCGAAACATCTAATTGTGAAAACATCTCGTCCCATTTTTTTTTGTAGATAGAATTCCAATCATTTGGATATTTTTTGTATACAGTTTGTCCAAATCCAAATATATCTGAACGATAATCCTTTTGAACCTTATCAACTACTTGTCTGACTCTATTTTCAAGCTCAGTTTCCATTCGTTTTTGCAAGTCTTCAATTACCTTTGGATCATTTAAATTTAATTGCGAATCATTTTCTATTACTCTTAATTCTGTAATAATATTTACGTCAATCTTTAATTCTCCATGTTCTTTCCTAGGGACAATTTTAGACTCCGCTCTAATGATTTCACCGCTAATATTTCCATCTTCCTTTGAGATAGGATGTGTAATAATCCCTTTACGCAATGTATTTCGAATCCATAAAATCGCTCTGGTTTCAAAGCTATCTAACCAACCGACAAGCTTTTCACCTTTAAACACAGCAGAGCCAGCTATTTTTTGACCTTTATCCTCATCGCTATCTCCGAGTGGTGCAAGTGAATAATGAGGTGCGATGGGTTCCTGTCCCTCTGTCAGTAGCATATCTAAGAAATCCCTTACATAAATCGTAATCCCTTTTCCTAATTTGGCTAATTCCTTTGATTCTTCAGACGCGATACTTTCTAATACAGGTCTTGCTTTTAAGACTTTCAATGCATCTCCCTTTGTCATCATAATAAAGCTATTTATACGTGGTTCATGGTACCTAGTGTGAAAGTCAATGATATTTTTTACTCCTTTTCGAGCCAAATCCTCTCCAATTAATAGCACACGACTTTGAGAAAAAAATACTCTTCTACCAATTTTTTCTTGTAGATTATTATAAGCCTCTGAAACGTTTGCACCTGTCTCAGAAATTATAAATGTACTACTTCCACTTTCTCCACCACTTTGAGTTGGCCCTAATTTTGAAGGAATTGCTACTTGAAGCGATAAGCGAAGTCTTTCATCCTCAGCAAGATCTATTGCAATTGCCGTCACAATCGCAATATCATTCACTTCAACACGATCCCAACAACCACCAAGAAATATCGTTAAAATAAATAAAAGTAAGACTTTAATTGTCCTCATAAGCACCATCCTAACCTAAACCAAACAAATATATCTATTTCTCTCCAAACCGCTTCAAATTTCGTTTTCCTGTTTGTTCTGGACGTTCGTTCATTTTCCACCATGGAACTCGAATAAAGATATCTTTAATATTGTTTAAATTAAAAGGTGCAATCGGTGCTAAATAAGGAACACCAAAGGAACGCAACTTTACAAGATGTACTAATATAAAGAAAACTCCTAGCAAAATGCCATAAAAACCTAATATAGCTGCTAAAAAAATCATCACGAAGCGAAGAAGCCGAATTGCACCTGTAAATGCATAACTAGGGAACATAAACGAAGCAATTCCTGTTGTCGAAACAACAATAACTAATGGAGCCGAAACAATTCCGGCCTCAACAGCTGCTTGTCCGATTACTAATGCACCGACAATACTTACTGTTGAACCAATTGGCCTCGGCAGCCTTAACCCCGCTTCTCGTAAAGCTTCAAAGGTTATTTCCATTAATAATGCTTCAACAACGGCAGGGAAGGGGACTTTCTCCCTTGATGCTGCAACACTAAATAAAAGATTTGTTGGTAATAATTCCTGGTGAAAGGTCGTCACAGCAATATAAATTGCAGGAAATAATAACGCAATTAATAAAAACAAATAGCGAATACCTCTAATAAAGGATGACATCACAAATCTTCCATAATAGTCTTCAGGAGAATTCATCATTTGAAAAAAGGTGACAGGAACAATTAATGCAAAGGGACTATTATCAACGAGAATCGCTACTCTCCCTTCAAGGATGTTCCCGACAACTCGATCAGGACGTTCCGTTTGTAAGGCTTGAGGAAACACCGTATAAGGGTCATCTTCAATAAATTCTAAGATATACCCACTATCCTCAACAGCATCGAGTTCAATACTATTTAAACGCTGCCTTACTTCATCAACAATTGTTTTTTGTGCAATGTTTTCTAAATAAACAACCGCTACATCAGTTTTAGATAATTTTCCAATCTTCAATGTTTCAAACTTAAGTTTAGTCGTTTTTAATCTCCTGCGAATCATGCTAATATTTGTGCGAATATTTTCATTAAATCCTTCTCTCGGACCTAAAACAACCGCTTCTGATAAAGGTTCATCTATAGAACGCTGGGTAAATTTATGCTCACCAATCAGCAATGCTTGATTATAGCCATTCATTAATAGAACCGTACCACCAGAAAGGATATAATCAATTACTTTTTGATAGGAGGTATCTTTTTCGATTTGTGCGGCACTGATGTCTGCCATAATATCATCCAAAGTTGGATTCTTCTTTTGATGAAGTCCATCTTTTTCATTTAACAACGGATTAATGACATGATGTTCCATCCTTTTCATATCCACTAATTGATTTAAATAGATAATTGCAGCAGGGATAGAATTATGAATTTTAAACTCACGGAAAGAAAAATCTTCTGCGCCATTGAATAACTGTTTAATTTGTTCTAGAGTATCTTCAAGATTAGTTGAAATATCACCCATTTCGCTATGCTCATGAATATGTTCTTTTTGATAATGTGGTCCTTTAGTTAATGTTTTTTTTCTTTTAAATAGCGGCAATAGAAGTCCTCCTCAATTAGCTCCTGTCAAATACGTTCATTTTGACCTCTTTTTATTCATTTTGTTACGAAGCATCGCTATGATTAATAAAAGAAGTGGGATTATGATTTGGAGCGGAATATGAAAATAGACAGGGACAATCTCCAAACCGATTTCATTATATTCAATCTGATTTGAAGAAATAATTAGGGATAAAGGTGCTATCACCGAGCCTAGACCTAAAAGAACCGAACGATTATGTTTCAACTTAAGTACTTGTGCAATTCCAGATGCAGCCCCATATGTCCAGCCACCCACCTTAAAAAAAACGCCGGCAACCATCATTAATATAATTAAGGCATCAAATCGTTCTAAAAAATCAGCAATTGAGATCATTCTTGTAGCAGAAAGGAGGGGGAAAAATTGATCCCGATATATTTCTGGTCCTAAGACACTTATCACCATGATAATATTCATAATTAATAAAAAGGTAGTCATCATAATAGCGGCAAATCCAACTTTTTTCAGATTTGTACCCTTAACTAGAAAAGGGAAAAACATCGTAATAATAACTGATTCACCAAACGGGAAGGTTAATACGGTCGGAAACACTTCATTTAGTACTGGCTTAATCCCATTACCTAAAACAGGGGTGAGATTTTCGAGTGTAAATTGATCGACAGTTGATAATAAAATCCAAACAACCGTTATCGCAATAATGTAAACAGGGAACACTACCTCTCCCATACGACCAAAAACTTCAACACCTCCGCGTAAACAATAAATCATTAAGATCATAAAGCTGCCAATGACAACCTCCATTGGTGTCTCATCTAAAATCGTTGCAGAAATTAGTTCTCCAAAATCGCGACATGCCTTTGCAGCAAGATAAGTGAAATAGATAATATAAGCTAAAATAATCGGATATGATAAAAATTTGCCAATAATTTTTGGAATCAACTCTATTAATGAATCACCAGGATAGTATCCACATAATTTTATATATACGTACATTAAAAATAATCCACCTAGCATAGAGAGGAGGAAAACTACCCATGCATCTTGCTTCGCACCAGAACCAATATTGTACATAAAGGTATTTCCTATTTGAAAGCAAACAATGACAAAAAATAATTGGAGTGAGCTTATTCTTTCCTTAGGCATCAATAGTCTCCTAAAAATGATATATAGTAGTTAAACGGAATGAATCGTTTGATGACTATTATTTTCCATAAATTAAAAATTATGCAACTATCCGTTATTGAACAATAGTTGATTAATCAAAACTACTTATATGAATAAAAGGAGGAGATCAAATAAAAGAATTTGCATAAGCTACGAAGGTTTCTTCAAAAGAAAAAATGTAAGACACAAATGTATAAAAATAGCGATTGGAATCTCATTTCTATTTAAAAAGAGAATTAGACTAATTTAAATAGATTAAAAATAAATATCATTTAAATAAATTCATTTATTGGGAAAGAAAGAGGCTAAGGTTTGTTTTGATTAATGAAAAATTCGAAAAGTTTATTCGCAATAATGTCTCTAAACAACTCAATAGTGACCAAGTACTTATTTAAACATTGATTTTTACGTAATAATTTATTAAGTTAATACAACTATTGGAGATGAAATTCAAAGAAAATACGGTAGATCCTTCACTTGTTTTACAGAGGTCGATTGACAGCGTTAGTCCACTAGCCCACCAGAAGCATGTATCAATCATTATGCACCAATTTGGTGAGGAGTGTGTAGTCATTGGTGATTCGCACTTATTGGAGCGAGCCATGAACAATTTATTGGATAATGCGGTCAAGTTTACACCCTGCAATGGGAAGGTTTTTGTAGAATGCTATAAGAATGGCAACAATGTAACCTTTACCATTAAAGATACAGGTGAGGGTTTCTCTTCAGATGAGGTTCAACGAGTTTTTGAACCATTATATTGTGGGGAAGCATCGAGAAATCGTTTAACTGGGGGAGTTGGGCTGGGCATGACGATTTCAAAGAGAGTCATTACGCAACACGGAGGTGACCTTGTCGAAGGTAACCATTCAGAAGGCGGTGCACTCCTAAGTGGCTGGATACCCTTTGCAAACAGTTCTTTCTATTCTCATACTTGAAAGCCTTATTTGGCAATCCTGATTAACTGATTCCTTTTGTCTAGATCCTCTTTCTAAGAAATATTTTGCTTTACCATCAAACTAGCAGTGAACCGTATCATAAATAATTATTGAATTATTCAACAATCTGGCGCTTTTCTTTAATAAGAAGGCGTCTTTTCTAATCAATCAGATTCTGGAGCAACACATTTAAATTGGAGTTATATTAAGGTGTAAAAGAGATTGTAAAGGATTCTACTTAAACTACCATGTAAGAACGTACTTTTCTTGCATTTTCTGTGGTGAAGCTTTGCTTCATGGATGGCTAACGGGGGCGTTAATCCAAGATGGATTAACGCTTATTTTGAGTGCTTATTCCAGGTTAACTTATTAAGAAAAAGTGCTATCAAATATGAAAAGCACTTTTGTATCGATTATCAATTAATAGTGTTTTCAAAAACAAAAGAAATAAAATAACACCGGTACAAAGAAGAATACTAATCAAAACAATAGCGTACGTATGTGATGGATTTAAATCCATCCAATCATCTGCTGGCGAACAATTAGCTACTACATGTTCTTCTGAATTTCATTCCAGCTCTCACCCTTTGCCCCATTAGTTCAATGTATTCTAATGGGATTCTTATTTATTTTAAAGGTGATTCAGGAGTATTAGGACTATCTCTTACACATTCCGCATAGAAGGGGAGTAAAATACATCACTATGCATGTGCTGGATTTTTTCCCAATTGCTTGGATTGGTCGTGTCGGGAGAGCGGTTCTCCAAAATGTCCTGATATAGGATTGTTTTTTGTTCTAAATGGGCAATATGTTGTTTGGCTTCTTCAAGCTTAACGAGCGCAGCTTCTTTATGCTCCATCATGAGGGTGTAGCGTTGCTGAATGGTAGAATCCCCTTCGAGGCAGAGATCGACATATTTTTTTATGATTTCAATAGGCATCCCGGATTGCTTGAGGCATTTGACACCATGCAGCCAGTTGATCGATTCTTCGTCGAACAACCGAATATTATTTTTATTGCGTTGTACGCTTGGCACGAGACCCTTATCTGTATAAAAGCGAACGGCGTGCTCGGTGAGTCCTGTTATCAGGGCAGCTTCCTTGACTGTGTGCATATGTAATCCTCCTTGAAAAAATAAATTGTTGATGATGTCTTGACTTCGTGTTAGACGAAGGTTATAGACTGATTATAACGCAAATCAGCCGTAAGCGGAATTAATTCTGCAGTGCCCGTTTTTCGGGATGCGTGCAAGTTTGTAGTTTTAATATTGATCAATATAAGAGGAGGAATTACCATGCAAACTGTAACATTAAACAATGGAGTAAAAATGCCGATTATCGGTTTTGGTGTTTACCAAATCCCCGATGCTCAAGAATGTGAGGATACAGTATATGAAGCGCTGATGGCGGGATACCGGCTGATCGATACTGCTGCAGGTTATCTAAACGAGGAAGCGGTTGGACGTGCAATTAAGCGGAGTGGAGTACCGCGTGAGGAATTGTTCATCACGACAAAGCTTTGGATTCAGGATGCCGGCTATGAAAGTACTAAGTTAGCATTTTCTAAATCCTTGAAGAAACTACAGCTCGACTATCTCGATTTGTACCTCATCCATCAGCCGTTCGGTGATTACTACGGCGCATGGCGTGCAATGGAAGAATTATATCGCGAAGGCAAAATCAAAGCGATTGGGGTTAGCAATTTCCATCCTGACCGTTTAATCGATCTTATTGTGCATAACGAGATTGTCCCAGCCGTCAATCAAGTCGAAACACATCCGTTCTATCAGCAAATTGAGAGTTCAGCTTTTATGAAAGAGCAGGGAGTATTGCATGAGTCATGGGCACCGTTTGCTGAAGGACGCAATAATATGTTCGGCAATGAAGTGTTGACTGCGATTGCGGAAAAATACAATAAGTCCGTCGCCCAGGTAGTGCTTCGTTGGCTTATCCAACGTGAAGTCGTTGTTATTCCAAAATCGGTGCGTAAAGAGCGCATTGTTGAAAACTTTGACATCTTCGATTTTGAGTTGAGCCCAGATGATATCGAACAAATAGCGTCTCTTGATACGGGAGAAAGTCTTTTCGGGTCGTACCACGATCCGGAAATTGCCAAGGCAATGGGTACCTTGAAAGTCGATCTGTAATTTTTATGTAAACCGCAAATTCATAATAAGTTTATTCTTATATTATTAATAAAGGACAGGCGGGACGCCTGTTCTTTAATCGTGGTTTTAGTGACATAACAGCGGCTGCTTCGGCAGCTTTTTTTCTTGTTCCACTAACGAAGCAGTTTAGTGGAACAAGTAAGAAGACCTTCAAAAGGCAGAAAAATGGGGGGTAGGAGGTTTAAAATGACCCACCAAATCTTCAATGAACAAACTGAGTCACAATTAAAGGTATTGGCTAAAATCAGTACGATATCTGCAAGGATTGGAATTGAATTCTGGTTGCGTGGAGGATGGGCTATCGATTTTATTCTTGGCAAAATTACTCGTTCACACGATGATATTGATTTAATAACTTGGATACAAAATCGAGAAGGTTTAGAAGATTCACTTTTAAAAGCTGGATATGAGAAGATACCCGTTAAAGAGGAATTTCGAGAAAGGCAGTCTGATTTCTGTAAGGATAGTGTAGAAATTCAATTGGCTATATATGCCGTTCAGACGATGGAAGCCTTATTATGAATGGATTACCTCAATGGATTTGGAGATCAGACTGTTTGCTTTCAAAAACTTTTATTTTGAAAGAGATATCGGCTCACGCACTAAACCCTAAACAACTTTTAGAAGAAAAAGAGGTCTATGAACAAATTGGTCGTACACTACGACAAAAAGACGAAGAAAGCAAAAAGATATCGCAACAAATAATAGATAAAACATTGTTTTAATTTTAGATTGTGAAAAAATGTACTTAAAGTAACGGGTGCTTTAGTTGAAGAAAGAAGTTATATATTGGTTAAAAAAAAGAGGCTGGGACATAACGAAAATATTTTTAATGAAAACCGAACATTGCTTATTGCAAAAAACTATAAAAGAAAAGACTCTTTAAGAAGAGGTCGGTTTTTTGTGCAAAATTTTATTAAGGTTGATTGGAGCAGATTGCGAGACTCCTGCGGGATGCGTGGGAGAGGTGAGACCCCGCAGGTTTACACCGAGGAGGCTCACCACCCACCCCGCGGAAAGCGAGTACTGCAGTGGAAATCAACCAGAACGACTACTAGTAAAAAGCAACAATGTATACAAGTATTGCCACTTACAAAAAGGACACGAAGTTTAAAGCAGAATTCCAAATTATAGTTCGGATTTTTCTTGTGTTGAAAATCTTTTGTCCCAACCTCTTTTTTATTTAACTTTATGAGTGAAGTTAGTTATTAATGAAATATCACAACTTTATTTAATATGTCACAACTATAATTCGTTCGGACAATAGAGCCAAAATAAAAATCAACTAGACCTAACTTAGTACGTATAAGACAAGAAGGGATGGCCAGTAAAACGGACATTCCTTCTTGTCTTTATAGAGAATTAACTTATTTTTAATAATTCTGGGTCACAACTGAGTTGTTTGAGGCACAATTAAATTGTTCAAGTCACACTTGATTTGTCTAAGTCACACTTGATTTGTCTAAGTCACACTTGATTTGTCTAAGTCACAACTGAGTTGTCTTGAAACAAATAAACAATTACAAATCTTAAGAACTCTCCATCCACATTATTACGTAAAATATAAATTTGACGTAATAAACTATAGGGATTAAAATAATCATTAGATAAAATACATTTCGAGGTGTTATTTTTATGAATGAACAATCACAATTACATCATAAAAAATTAAATATATTACTTAAGGATTTACCATGGTATGTTGCGGAATATATCGACCATAAACGAAGAAAGCTTTCAGCAGCATCATTACTAAACTATTGTCATGATTATAAAATCTTTTTTCAATGGATTATATCTGAGCATCTATTTAACGGTAATCTAAAGGACATACCATTACAGCTATTAGAAACATTAACAGTACAGCAAGTTGAAGGCTTTTTAAATGCGCTTCAATATGAATATCATAACAAAGAAGTCACTGTAAATCGAAAGCTTTCAGCCTTAAAATCGCTTTTTAATTATTTGCAAAACATTGCGGAAACAAGAGATTTGAAGCCTTATATCCAGCGAAATGTGATGGCTAAAATAGAATTTAATGAGCTCAAACAAAGCATGGAAACACTAGCAAATAAAATGGAAGGTAAAATTTTATTAGGAGATGAATATGAGAATTTCCGCAGGTTTGTTGCCCATGATTATCGTGAACTTGTAAAAGACAATAAAAAGTTGGTAAATTTTTATACATTTAATCAGGAACGCGATACAGCGATCATCTCATTAATATTAGGCTCAGGACTTCGTTTATCTGAAGTTGTAAACCTCGATTTAGATGATATTGATTTTAACAAATACTCTGCACGTGTTATTCGTAAAGGTAATAAAGAGCAATATGTTTTCTTTAGTAAAATTGCTATGGATGACCTACAGCAGTATTTAATGATTAGAGAAAAACGTTATCATGTTGAAAAATCAAATAAAGCATTATTTGTTGCAGCTCCAATGGGTCCTAAAGGAAAATCAAGACGTTTAACTGCACGATCAATCGAAAAAATGATTGAAAAATATGCAAATGCCTTTGGAAAACCTGCATTATCCGTTCATAAATTACGACATTCATTTGCAACGAGATATCACGCAGAAATTAATGATGTCCCAAAGCTGAGACGACAGCTAGGTCATTCATCAATTCAGACAACGATGATCTATACACATATTAAAAACGATGATCTACGAAGTGCCGTTGATAAGATGGATATACCGAAAGACCATTAATTATGGTCTATTTTTTATGCTAGTTTACATAATATATATTCTCGGAAGTTAATGAAAATAATGAATTTCTGTCTCATATCAAAAGTTAACTTAAGAGATTGAGACAGAAAAAATTAAAAATAAATAGTTCATTTTCATTAAATGTTTAATTTATAATCGTTTAACTATATTTCAAGAAAAATTTATTAGAATTCATTATTATAATTATGTTACACACAATTATAAACGACAAAAGTTGAATTCTAAGGAATTAAATTCATTTACCAGACCATTTTCAATTAAAAAACAATGATTTTCTACGATATCACATAACTTCTTTTATATTATAATCCCTTGTTACCTTTTATAACTACAACAATCATTGCAATCTACATATGCAATTGCGTTATCATTAAATTTATTCCCACTTCTACCCTATAAATTGATTACGCTGATTGAAAAATGTTCGATACCCAAATTGGGTAAAAATAACCATTGTTAATGCAACACTTCCTGAAATGCCTAATAAAACAGCAACTTGATACTCCACTGCTATCAATGGACTGATTCCGGCTAATATTTGCCCTGTCATCATTCCTGGAAGAAAAACGATTCCCATACCTACCATATTATTTATCGTCGGCAAAATTGCAGATTCAAAAGCCGAATTAACGATTGATTTCGTTGCTACCTCTGGCTTTGCCCCAAGCATCAACGCACATTCAATCAATTGCCCTTCTCTCTGAACCCCATCAATTAAATGTTTAACACCGAGTGTGATACCAGTCATTGAATTTCCAATAATCATTCCAGCGATTGGAATTATGTATTGTGGTTGGTACCATGGTTCAAAATGGATAACAACAAAATTAAAGTACGCTAGTGTGATAATCGATCCAGATGTAATGGAAATCGCAATGATTTGCTTCATTTTCTTATTCAATGGTCTCCCTACTTGCTTAAACGTATTATATATAGCAAAAGCTAGCATTAATAAAACGATAAGTAGGATAAGAAACGGGTTAGGATTCTCAAAAATATAGGTAAGTATATACCCTACTAAAATCAATTGTAATGTCATTCTCGCTGTCGATACCATGATTTGAATTTCCCGCTTCAATCCTCGCCATTTAACAAACCCTATTAAAAGAAGTATAAACACATAGCCTACAGCTAACCTCCAAAACTCAATATCCTTAATTACATTTGTCATACTATCCCCTCCTCCCTTCTCTTTAGGATGATTTTATTCTCACAATATGTATCAGCAATTTGGGGAGAGTGAGTAATTAGAACAACTGTTTGATTTTTTTGTTTTGCGGATTGAATAAAGTTTTTCATAACTAAATGCTCTGTCTCTTCATCTAAGGCTGACGTTGGTTCATCTAATAAAAATACTTCAGGCTCCATTAAATATACCCTCGCCAATGAAAGCCGCTGCTTCTCTCCACCAGATAGAGTCCCCGCTTCTTCATCAAGCTCTTTCTTTAATGACACAATACGTAACGCCTCTTTAAGTTCACGGTCATCTTTAGGCTGCTTCTCGGAAAATACTAATCCAATTTGGAGATTATCACGTATGGTTCCTTCAAAAATAGTTGGTTGCTGTGGTGCCATTACGACTCGTCTCCGATGTGAGATGGCGTCTTCTTCATTAAGGTTTTTCTCTTGAAAATATATTTCACCTTCATCGGGTGAAATCATCAAATTAAGCATTCGTAATAAAGTCGTTTTTCCTGCTCCGCTTTGACCTACTAAACAAGTAATCGTTTGCCCAGGGATCGTCATTTTCTCTATATCGAGAATATCCTTGTACTTAACATTATGTAATTCGAACATATATTCCCACCTCTTTTATATCTACATCTATCTTGGCTGAATACTTTTATTTTGTAAATAAAAAAATTACCCACATACATGTTGTACGTGGGTAATACATAATCCAATGCTTATTTTAAATCCTCAATTGAATCAATATCCATATATTCTGGTACGACTAAGCCTGTTTTTGCACCTTCAAGGTTTGCACCAAGGTCTTCGAATTGACCTTCAAATTTCTTATATTGATCCGCATGTGTTAATGGAAGCCATCCAGCAATATGTGCATCTATACTTCCATCTGCTACTCCAGCCCACATTGGACCTGCTTCAACCTGGCTTAATGTTACTTTATAGCCTAAATCTTGAAGAACCTTAGCAACTACATTCGTGCTTGCAATTTCACTGTCCCATGCAACATACGCAAGCTTGACTTTATCACCGTTACCTTTTTCAGCACCTTTTGTCCATTCTGCTACTTTATCAGCATTTTCTTCTACCCAGCTAGCTGCTGCTTCTTCAGGTGATGTGCCATCTTGAATACTGCTCATCACAACTCCCATTTCATCAGGAGTCCAATGGAATTGATCTAATACTTTATAAACACCTGGAAGATCTTCAGCTAATCCTTTACGAGCAATTGAGTGAATGTCTTCTGCTTCACCATAAACACCCTTCGGATCTTCCAAATATTTTAAATCAAACTTAGAAAACATCCAATGTGGCGTCCAACCGGTAATAACAATCGGCTCTTCCTTATCAATCGCCTTTTTTAGAGCAGCAGTCATCGCTGCCCCTGAACCTTCAATTAGCTCCCAATCTGATAGTTCATATTCTTCAAGAGCATTCGCAGTAGCATTCATAATTCCAGCGCCTGGGTCAATTCCTGTTATTTTATAATCAACGGATTCACCGACAGAACCAGAATTAGCTGAGCTTGCATCTTTCCCTCCGCTACAAGCAGCTAAACTAAAAGATAAACCTAACGCCAATGAAACTGTTGCTATTTTTTTAAACATTATACATTTCCTCCCCTTTTTGTCTTCCCGATATTTTGCGTAATTCTATCTAGAATAATCGCAATGATTACGATTGCCAATCCAGCTTCAAATCCTGTTCCAGTTTGCAATTGTGTAACGGCACGATACACATCTGCTCCTAATCCAGGTGCTCCAACCATTGATGCAATTACTACCATTGATAATGCTAACATGATGCTTTGATTGATTCCGGCCATAATAGTCGGTAAAGCCAATGGTAATTGAACCTTAAGTAGCTTCTGTCCTGTTGTAGAACCAAATGCTTGTGTCGCTTCAATTAGATCATCTGGAACCTGTTTAATACCTAAGATCGTTAAACGAATTGTTGGTGGCATCGCAAAAATAACCGATGCAACAACTCCTGGTACTACTCCAATATTAAAGAAAAAGATAGCTGGTAAAAGATATACAAATGCAGGCATCGTTTGCATAAAGTCTAAAATCGGTGTAACCACCTTACCTACTTTCTCGCTTTGGGATGCCCATATTCCAATCGGAACCCCAAGTAATATGGAAATCCCAACTGAAGTAATCACTAGCGCTATCGTATCAAGCATATTTTCCCAATACCCTAGATTATCTATTAATAATAATCCGATTATAGTAAAAAGAGCGATTTTCCAGTTACAGACTTTCCAAGCAAGTAAGCTTACGAGGAGTGCTAATATAATGACTGGGATATATCCTAAACCTAATACAATACCATCTACAAAAAATTCTAAGCCAGTTGCAATCCCTTCAAAAAACGGTTCAAAATGCTCAACTAACCACTCAATTAATACGTCTATCCAATCAGCTATTGGTAACTTTGGAAATAAATTATCCATTTTATTCTACCTCCCTTTCAACTGTTAAAGGGGGCTCGGTTATTTTATCAGCTTCGTTAATATACGTTTCATTACCTGATAGTGCACCAATTAATGCACCTCTTATAACAATTCCTTTTAAGCGATGAGCATCATCTATTACAGCTACTGGTATTGTTGCTGTTGATACCTCATCAAATAAATCAACAAGTAACGTATCCTCCGATACAGTTACAAGCTGCTTTGTAATGACTTCTTCTAACGGAAGTCCTTTTTCGATTGCTTGATTTGCATCCTGCGCTGTAACGGCTCCTATCAATCGCTTCTGTTTATCGACAATATAAACTGTAGATATTTGATGATCCTTCATCACCTTGAGCGCGATTCTAGCACCCTTTTCAAGCTGTATTGTTTCGGCTCTCTTCATGACATGACCAGCTGTTAGAACTTTTGATAAGTCAACGTCTTCAACAAAACGTTCAACATAATCATTTTCAGGATTCATTAAAATTTCTTCAGGTGTTCCTATTTGAACGATATTTCCATCCTTCATTAATGCAATACGGTCACCAATTCGTAATGCCTCATCTAAATCATGTGTAATGAAGATGATTGTTTTCTCCATTGTTGCTTGAAGATCCAACAGCTCGTCCTGCATGTCTTTTCTAATTAATGGGTCAAGTGCACTGAATGCCTCATCCATTAATAAAATATCAGGATCATTCGCTAAGGCACGAGCAAGTCCAACCCGTTGCTGCATACCACCACTTAGCTGACTTGGATATTGTTCCTCATATCCTTCAAGACCAACTAATTTAAGAGCTTCTAATGCAAGCTTTCTACGTTTCTCTTTATCTATCCCTTGGATCTCTAAACCATACTCAGTATTTGCTAGAACTGTTCGATGTGGAAATAAAGCAAATCGTTGGAAAACCATACTCAATTTTTTTCTCCGGACATTTCGTAGAGCTTCCTTATTCATTGCAACTATATCTTCCCCATCAATAAGAACTTGGCCACTTGTTGGCTCTATTAATCGATTAAACATCCGAACTAATGTGGACTTCCCGCTACCTGATAAACCCATAATCACGAAAATCTCACCAGGATAAACATCAAAATTAGCGCGATTCACCCCAACAGTTGAACCTGTTTCTTTTAAAATTTCTTGCTTAGTTTTTCCCTGTTTTAGAAGCTGAGCAGCTTTTTTCGTATTCTTGCCAAAGATTTTCGAAACTTCTCTTACAGAGATTTTTGCCGAACTATTATCTTTACTCATTTTTTCACCTCAATTAAACTTTTAAAAAACGCGACGTATTATCAATATCGGCAAACCCTCCTTTTTATTTTTTGTCACGAACACTGTACCTATATAAGTATAGGAATATTACAAATAGATTACAAAGCGCAAATACTAGCATTTACCTTCGTAAACTTTGTACAGAAAAAACTGTACAGACTTAACGTTCCATATTCTTATAAATCCTCTATATTCCTCCCAATTCTTAGTCTTTACTTTCAAAACACTTAAATGTAGTCTGTATATATATAATCACTAATAGGATGTGAAAGGGTTTGCAAGAGAAAGAAGAACATGAAAGGGCTCGTGAACGAGTCATCGAGGCCATATCTCAAAATATGAATTTATATGGAGTAACTCCCTCAGTAGGTAGACTATGGGGTCTTCTTTATTTTCAAAATCAACCGATGACACTTGATGAAATGAAAAATGAACTTGGAATGAGCAAAACGAGTATGAGTACATCGGTAAGACACTTAATGGATTTGAATATGGTTGATAAAGTATGGAAAAAGGGAAATCGAAAAGATTTATATGTAGCTGAAGAAGATTGGTACCAAACTTTTATCGATTTTTTCACAATAAAATGGCGCAATGGTGTTAACATAAATGTGTCTGCAATTGAAAAATCACTAAAGGAACTAAATAAGCTACTTGAATCACCTACAATATCCGAAGAGCTTAGAATTCAAATAACTCAGGATATTGAAAAGCTCCATAAAGCATTAGATTATTATGATTGGCTCAATCGACTAGTGGATAGCTTTGAGTCAGAAGAAATTTTTAATTTTATACCAAAAAAGGAAACGGATTTGCCGAAATAATTGCAAATTCAATTTCTTCAACATATCAGATTCATCAAATAAAAAATAATAAGCAGCGGGTTTCTACAACTCGTTGCTTTTTCAATTTTGCGCGTTAAAAACATCTAAATATCCATTATTTTATTGTTTAATTGTATAGATAAACGAATAACTCCTAATCCTATTGATATTTGGATCTACTTTATATGATTAAGTCGTAACAATAAGGATGTGTCTTTATGAATAATGAGACAATTGTTGAAGAGTTAAATACCATTTTAAGAGGAACTTATATGGGAATTCGTTCAATGGAGCATTATATCCAAAGAACGGACGATTTGTCTGTAAAAAGCACTTTCCAATCGATGCAGCAAGAGGTCAAGCAAAATGCACAAGCATTAGCTGAACGAATCCAAAATTTAGGCTGAGTTCCTGCTGATGATGAAGGCTTGTCTGGCTCCATTCACTCCTTTATGCACAAGGTCATGCTCCCAAACAGTTCAGAAGCAATGATTAAGGATGCCATTAAAGGAAATGAGAACTATGGGGTTGAATACTCTGAGGAAGTTGTAAAAGGTGATTTAGACATTGAAAGTAAACGAATTGTTGAAAACATAATCGATACGAATCGGAGACATGTTTCGTTGTTAAAAGAAATAATTGAAAGATATTAATTATTTAGTTCCAAATTTAGGATTAACTTCTAGGGGTTAATCCTATTTTTTTTCATTATTTTCCTTTACTAATTAACTTTTCAAATAATAGATTTTTTTAGGTTTATAGTTGAAAAGTCTTTATATAAGAATAAATTACCAAAAATCGATGTTATTAGACAATTAAAATACTTTTCAAACGTGAAAAAAAGGATTAAAATAGTTTTATTACTCGATAAAGGGGTGATTCCATTGAAACTGTCAAAGTATGTAAGCTTTCTTTTAGTCCTAATGTGTATGTTTGTGGGCTATCAAATCGTTTCAATGTCTCACTATCATCATTCTGTTAGTCATGGAGGCGTAGTGGGCGTTGAAAATGAAATCTCGTTCACAACTGTTGACCAACATCAGGATGAGAAGAAGCATCCCGATTACTTAGGAAATCTTTTTATTGAGAATTTAGAACAAGCTACTGCAATAGTCGTGCTTCTAACTGTGCTACTTTCTGTTCTAACTTTACTCATACAAAAATTATTTCTTAAGGCAGTTTATTATCAATCTTCCTATTATTCAAATCATCATTGTATTTTAACCTAACTTATCTTAATAATAAGGAGGTAATCAATGATGACATTTTTAAGATTGATTCCAGTAGCATTATTTTCACTTACTGCATTAAGTTTATTAACTTATCAAGGAATTGAAATCGTGCATGCATTAACTGAGTACGTTCGAAATAAATAATAAAGGATGTTTAAGAAAAACCGGGCATAGCCCGGTCCTTTTCATGGTTAGAGAATATCCGATAATTTGTACTCTATGCCATGTACCCCTTTATAATACTCAGGATACATTTCACCCCCACATTTTTCAC